>CANGYA010000006.1 GCA_947457925.1 Cytophagales bacterium
ACTTTTTCTTTATACGCAGCCTTTGATATTTTTCCTTCTTCCAAAGGAGCAGCTACGCATATTCATCATTTTTTGACAGCCCACCAAGATTTTTTTGCCGAAAAAGGAGTTTGGCTACATTGTTTGGCAGATGAAAATTATCCTTTTTGGCAGCAAGAAAATCAAGTTACTATCACAAGATTTGCCCCAACAACGACTAATTTTTTATCTCGTACAGGCGAATATGCACAATATTTCAGTCAATTATTACAAAAAAGTACCAATTTAGAACTATGTCATTTTAGAGATATTTGGAGTGGTTTGCCCATTTTGCAGATGCAGCCAACAATTCCTAAAATATTTGAAGTCAATGCTTTAAGTTCGGTAGAACTTCCATTCCGATACCAACTGAACCCAAACACCATTAGCAAATTACAAGAATTAGAGAAAATTTGTTTAACAGAAAGTCAAATTATTGTAGTGCCTTCGGTTATTTTGCAACAATATTTAATTAAAAACGGTGTGAATCAGTCTAAAATTTTCGTCATTCCAAATGGAGCAGACATTCCACCTAACTTACCCAAACCTGCCAAAAGTCCCGACAATTATATCATGTATTTTGGTGCTTTGCAGTCATGGCAAGGCGTAGATGTGTTGTTAAAGGCTTTTGCTCAACTGAAAGATAAAGAAAATCTCTACTTAGTGATAGCAAGTGCTGTCAAAGAAAAATTCACAAAAAGTTTTCAGAAATTAGCAGAAAAATTACAAATACAAGATAAAATTTGTTGGCTTTATCAATTAGATAAAAGAAATTTAGCTGCGTGGCTACAACACGCCTTATTGACTGTAGCCCCGCTAACAGAGTGCAGCCGAAATTTACAACAAGGTTGCTGCCCTCTCAAAATCATTGAATCTATGGCGTGTGGTGTACCTGTAGTAGCTTCGGATATGCCTGTAACCAGAGAATTGATACGGCATGGCGAAGATGGTTATTTGGTACGTGCCGATAGACCTTTCGAGTTGGGGCGTAGCTTGCGAATTTTATTGGAAGAGAAAGATTGGAGAAAAAATTTAGGAACAGCAGCTAAACAAAAAATAGTACAAAATTTCACTTGGGAGCTTCAAAATAAAAAACTAAAAGAACTGTTTGCTTTAGCCACCCAATAGCCCCCAAAATTGTGTAATAGATTTTTTAGTATCACGCATCAAATATTCACAGAAAAACTAACATTTCTCAAAGAAATGTTAGTTTTAAACACTTTATATTAAATTTTTCATTGTGTTATTTCAATAGTTAAAGGAATTACGTTTACAGGTCTTTCTCCGTTTACCGTTGGCGACACAGCAATTTTGTCGACTATTTCTATGCCTTCTATGACCTCACCAAAAACTGTATATTCTTGGTCTAAATTTATATCTCCACCTATTTCCATATAAGTTTTGTACTTTTCTGGGCTAAGTGTCAAGCCTTTTTTTTGTGCTAAACCTACTAATTCCGCAGAATCATACCTTGTACCTTGCACAATAAAAAACTCCGTAGGCGAAGATTTTTTATTAGGATTATTTTCATTGGGTCTTGCCATAGCCAAAGCTCCTCTTTTATGAAAATAATTGGGGTGAAACTCCGCAGGAATCATTGTTTTTTCTTTTTTTTGAGCCAATTTGCCCAAATCTCCGCCCTGAATCATAAACCTGTGGACTACTCTGTAAATTTCTGCTTTGTCATCATAATAACCATTTTTAACCAAACGTATAAAATTTGCTCTATGTAACGGTGTCGCATCATACAATTTACATTTAATATTACCCACACGAGTTTTTATTAAAATAGTATTTTCTTTGTTTTTTTCAGCGTATTCCGTTAAGACTTCTTTTACATTTTCGTCTGTAATGGCTGGTTCACAAGCCCAAGTTGTGGCTATAATGCCTGAAAAAAAGAGGTAACGTATTAGTAAAGACATAAATTAAGAGAGTTAAGGTAGCAAAAAAATAGTTTTGCGAGGAGATTTCAAATATCTTAGGGGCTATTTATACGGTTAAACCTATTATATTTATTTGTAACAAACAACATGAACAACTATCAAACAGTTTTTTTGGGTTTGGGGGGAAATTTAGGCAACATACAAGCTAATTTGCAACAGGCTGTTGTACTTTTACAAAAAGCCGTTGGAGAGTTAATTACTCAGTCGAGCATTTATCAAACAAGGGCTTGGGGACGCAACGAACAGCCCGATTTTTTAAATCAAGTGTTATGTTTTAAAACACAACTACCTGCTAATGAACTACTTACAGCTATACAAACAATAGAAACCTTGTTGGGTAGAAAAAGAGAAGAACATTGGGGAGCAAGGACTATGGACATAGATATTTTGTTTTATGGGCAAGAGTGTATTCATACGCCTACTTTGCTTGTCCCCCACCCTTACATTGCTCAACGCCGTTTTGTGTTAGTGCCTTTGGTAGAAATAGCTGGCGATTGGCTACACCCTCAAACACAAAAAAGTATGCGTGAGCTACTATTTGAATGTGAAGATAAATTAGAAGTAAATTATTTAGCTATATAAATCAAAGTATTACAATTTATAAAGTAGGAAAAATCCAATGTAAAATACTGCCTATTAGTAAAGCAAAAATAGCAGCTATCCAACAATATGCTCCTAATCCCATTTTTACATTGACGGTCTCACCACCTTCATTTATCAAGGTGCTATTGACCCATATTGTCGTAAAAGAAAGAAATAGTGAAAAAGTGCTAAACATAATAGCCATTTCTGTACTTTTTTTAGCCACTAAATAGAATAAAGCTATGAAAAAGGGAATATTTGCCAACCACGCCACCGTCATCCACAGATTGTGTATAAAACCCAAACTGCCCAAAAAGAAACATATATAACCATCTACATCATGTTTTCCTTCTGTAGTATCTTTGAAAGCTGGTGTCATAAGGGCTACTAAATAGCAACAAACAGCTATGCCTATGAAAGTAAATTTTAACATTTTATACTAAAAATATTTGATATAAAATTTACTAAATAAAAATTATTTTAATCAACTTTTAGCCCAATGACCAAAATATCATCTCTCTGTGTGGTATTTTGCGTATGTGTAGCTAACATTGACAACAGTGTTTCTTTTTGTTGAGACATTGGTTTTTGATGTATTTCCGTCAAGATTTGTTTAAACTGATGAATACCAAATCTTTCTCTTTGTTGGTTATTTTGGTCTGCATAACCATCTGAAAACAAGTAACATACACTTTGTAAGGGCAAGTCTAAATATTGCGTTTGGAATTGTTTATGCACAGGCTGTTTACCACCAATACTTTTACGGTCTGCTTGCAACTCTCGAAGTATCGGAGAGGCAGCCTTAAAATAGTACAAGGGTCTTTTAGCTCCACAAAATGCAATCTGCCAATGCGTCTTTGCCGTTTTGTCAATCACCATGATACTTGCGTCCATTCCATCTACGTTATTGGTTTCGTTTTGCCTTAATAATAACTGTACTTCGTGATGTAAAGTTTCTAATATTTCATTAGGAGCAGTGATTTGCTTTTCTTTAATGATATGATTGAGCAAGCTATAGCCCAACAAAGACATAAAAGCACCTGCCACACCATGCCCTGTGCAGTCTGCCACCACCAAAAAAGTGCGTGCTTGGTCGTTATGCAGCCAGAAAAAATCTCCAGACACAATATCTTTTGGTAATAAAAGAATAAAATGTTCTCCCAATAATTTTTCACATAACTTATACGTAGGCATAATAGCCTCTTGAATCAACTGTGCTGCCCGAATACTATTACTAATTTGGGTTTGTGAAAGTTCTAATTGTAAATTTCTTTCTGAAATTAAATCTCTTTGTGCTATAATTTCTTCTTGTTGTTGATGTAGTTCTTCATTCAATACTACAACTTCTTCATGGGCTTTTTTAGCTATGTTTTCAGCTTCTTTACTTTTTAGCGAAGCATACGCCAAAGACACCATTGCACTCATAGACACCGTAAACAAAATATCTTCGGACTGCCAATTTCTAATACTGCCTTGATGTTCAAAACAAATGATACCGCCTAACTGTCCATCTATGAAAAACGGTATGTCCAACATAGAACTAATGCCAAGAGGTTTTAAATAAATAGTTGAAAATTCGCAAGTATCTGGGTGCGTCAAAGCATCGTCAGCCTTGATATAGTCTTTGGTACGAATGGCGTTAAAATAAGCAGGAAAATCTTTGGCTAATAATTGCGTGCCTCTTGTGTGTTTGTGAGCTATTTTCTCGTATAAATCTAAGCATACAATACTATTATTGTCTTTTTGGTAACGCCAAATACTTGCTCTTCCAACCTTCACTGCATTAGAAAGTATCTCTGTGATACGTTGTAGGGCTATATGTAAGTCCGCACCACTCAATGAATTATCTTTGGTAAGTTGTAAAAACGTAGTGATATTTTCTACCCAATACTCATCTTGGTATAAGGGGCGTTGTTGCTGAATGACTTGCTGATAAGAAAAGATTTTTTTATACAACTGTCTATCATACAAATCTCCTATTCTATCTTCCCAAAGTTTTTTTGTAGTAGTAGAACTAAATTTGTAATTTGTTTCATCTATTTGTATAAACGTATCTACAAAATTTTGATAGAGTACAGTTTGGACAAAAGCATCCATTTCACTATTTGTATAATCAGTAATAGCTTGTAATGTATTCAGATTAAAACTATTAGGTTGCAAACTTGCAATTACCAATAAGTCATGTGCAGTAGAAGATAGCATAATATACAATGATGGAATACAAATAATACATGGTAAAGCTAAATAACAAAAGTGAATTTTAAAATTTTTAGACTGTTTTTATTATTTAGCTTTTACGAATAACTTTTTACTACATTTGCATAATAAAAAATAAAACTGTAAAGCATTAATTACTTGATAATCAATTAGTTGATAAATATATTTTATGAACATCTTAGTTACTACATTTTGGTCTTTCAAAGATGCTTTGATACAGACTTATACTCTCCCCTACTTAAAAATTATGCGGAAGCACCTGCCTGTAGGGAGTAGAATCTATTTACTAACCATAGAACAGCCTAAATTTGAAATACCAACCCACGAAATAGCACAGATAGATGCAGATTTAGCTCAATATAATATTGTGGCAATAAGGTTTCCGTATTTTAACTATGGAATTAAATCTTTGTTAAACTGGGGACGTATTTTAATACAACTTTTATTTTTAATTATTTCAAAAAATATTACTATTATTCACTCTTTCTGCACACCTGCGGGGCTTTCAGGCTATATTTTAGCAGTACTTACAAGACGAACTTTTATCATAGATAGTTACGAACCTCACGCAGAGGCATCTGTAGAGAACGGAGATTGGCAACGAGATAGTTTTCGTTTCAAACTCTTGTTTACAATGGAAAAGTTGATGTCTAAACGAGCTAACTATATTATTTCTGCTACGGAAGGTATGCGAAAGTATGCACAAGAAAAATACCAAGCCACTTTTAAACACTTTTTTGTCAAACCAGCTTGTGTAGATTTACAACAGTTTTCGCCGAGTCATCGAAAGAAAAAAGAAATTGTAGCCCAATTAGGTTTTGAAGGAAAGATAGTAGCCGTTTATGCAGGAAAATTTGGGGGCATTTATTTAGAAAAAGAAACTTTTGACTTTTTTAAAGTAGCCTATAACTTTTGGGGAGATAAATTTCGCATCTTGATTCTGACAAATCATAGTCGAGAACAAATAGAAAATTTTGCCAACAACAGTAACGTACCTATTGATATTATTCAACAAAAATTTGTAAAACATTCAGAAATTGCAGATTATATGGGAGTAGCCGATTTTGGAATTACCCCTGTAAAACCTATTCCTACCAAAAGATACTGCACACCTATTAAAGACGGTGAATATTGGGCGTTGGGTTTGCCGATTGTCATTACCAAAAATATTTCTGATGACTCAGAAATTGTAGCAGCCAATGACATTGGAGCAGTGATTAACGAATTTACACCACAAGAATACTTGCGTTGTGTAAAAGTCATAGATAATTTATTGACTACCCACAAGCCCGAAGAACTATACGCAAAAGTAAGAGGCGTAGCCGAAAAGTACAGAAGCTACGAAATAGCAGAACAAGTATATGCAAGTGTGTATGAGAGGTTATTGAAAGTATAAATGCTTTGTGTAAAATCTTTTACACCGTACATAGCATACGAAGTAAAAATGTAATTTAGGCTTATCAAATCAGAAAATAAACGTATGAACACACCACCTATTGAGTTAGAAATTCGTAAACTCACTGATAAAATCAATTATTACAACGAAAAATATTACCAAAGTCATATTTCAGAGGTTTCTGATTATGAGTTTGACCAACTCCTCAAACAGTTGGAAGATTTGGAACAAAAACACCCAAAATATAAACAACCAGATAGCCCAACAGCAAGAGTAGGAGGCACAATTACGAAGGATTTTGTGCAAGTAAAACACCGTTATCCTATGTTGTCGTTGAGTAATACCTACAATGAAACGGAAATGCGGGAATTTGACGAGAGAATCCAAAAAGGCTTGGAGGGGCAGCCCTACAGCTATATTTGTGAGATGAAATATGATGGGGTAGCTATGAGTTTGACGTATGAAAATGGGATTTTAACCCAAGCCGTTACACGAGGAGATGGAGAACAAGGCGATGATGTTACAGCTAATATAAAGACTATCAAGACTTTGCCTTTAAAAGTTGTAGGTGATGATGTGCCTGCTTATTTTGAAGTGCGTGGAGAAGTGTATTTGCCTTTGGAGAGTTTTGAGAAAATCAACCAAGAAATAGAAGGAGAAAACATAGAAAGGCAAATTCAAGGCAAAAAGCTATTGACACCTTTGGCAAATCCAAGAAATGCAGCTTCTGGGACTGTTAAAATGCAAGATTCTTCTGTTGTTGCCAAACGTAAATTGGCTTGTTTTGTCTATGATTTATTGGGCGAAAATCTGCCTTTTCAAACACATGAAGAAAGTTTAGAGGCATTGAAACGGTGGAAATTTCCTGTTTTTCATAATAACCAAAAATGCACAAATATTGACGAAGTGTTGGCGTACATTAAGGCATGGGAAACCAAAAGATTTACGTTACCATTGGACACAGACGGAGCAGTAGTCAAACTGAATGATAAAATGCAACGGGAAAGTTTGGGTTTCACCGCCAAAAGTCCTCGCTGGGCAATAGCCTATAAATACAAAGCAGAAACCGCAGCAACTATCTTAGAATCAGTTACTTACCAAGTAGGTAGAACAGGGGCAGTTACGCCTGTAGCCAACCTAAAACCTGTGAAATTGGCAGGGACAACTGTAAAACGTGCCACACTGCACAATGCCAACGAAATAGCAAGGTTGGATTTGCACGAAAAAGACACTGTTTTTGTAGAAAAAAGTGGGGAGATTATCCCAAAAATTACGGGGGTGGACAAAACCAAACGCCAACTGTTTGCCCAACCTATTATTTACATCAAAAACTGTCCTGAATGTAATACGCCTTTAGTGCAAAATGACGGAGAGGTAGCCTTTTATTGCCCAAATGACAAAAGTTGTCCGCCACAAATCAAGGCAAAAATTGAACATTTTGTAAGCCGAAAAGCCATGAACATAGACAGTTTAGGCGGAAAAACTATTGAAACTTTCTTTGATAATAAACTCATACGAGATATTACAGACTTGTACCAACTTAATTTTCAAAGAATTAGAAACTTAGATGGTTTCAAAGATACTTCTACCAACAATATTTTGAAGGGTATAGATGCGTCTAAACAACAACCTTTTGCTAAAGTCTTGTTTGGTTTGGGTATTCGGTATGTAGGCGAAACTGTGGCAGAAAAGTTAGCAACTTATTTCGGTACTATAGATGCTATGATGAAAGCCAGCGTAGAAGAATTGGCACAAGTCCCAGAAATTGGACAAAAAATAGCGGAAAGTTTAGCAAATTACTTTGCAGAAGCTGACAATGTAGCACGTATTCAGGCTTTAAAAAAAGCAGGCTTACAGTTTGAAAATCAGCAAGTTGTAAAGGAAATTTTGAGTGATAAATTGGCAGGAAAAACCTTTGTCATTTCAGGAACTTTCGACAACTATGGTCGTGAAGAATTAGCCGAAGTAATAGAACAACATAGCGGAAAGATTCTATCGGGAGTTTCGGGCAAATTGTCGTATTTGTTAGCAGGAAAAGACGCAGGCAGTAGCAAATTGGACAAAGCCCAAAAGCTGGGTGTGGCGGTGATTTCGGAGGCGGAGTTTTTGGAAATGATAAAATAAAAAGTTCATGCTGTAGGTTTTGCAAAACCTACAGCATGAACTTTTTAAGGCTGATAGTTAAAAGTTAAACTCCTGATTAACAAATATTTAATCTAAAAAATCCGTGCAAATCTGTGTTATTTGTGTCGTCTGTGTTCCTAAATTTCTTCACTTTTTTATGACAGTATAACCCACCAAAGATTTACAAGCATAATATTGTCCCTTGCACAAAGGTTTTAAGATTTTAAGCAAACAAAAAGACAAAAAATTCCTACCTTTACACCCTAAAACTTTGGAAAAGAAAGCAATATGTATCCAACTTATGATGTAATTGTGGTGGGGGCAGGACACGCAGGGTGCGAGGCTGCACACGCCGCCGCCCAGATGGGTTCTAAGGTGTTGTTGGCAACGATGAATATGCACACCATTGCCCAAATGAGTTGCAACCCTGCTATGGGAGGCGTTGCCAAAGGGCAAATTGTACGAGAAATAGATGCGTTGGGCGGTATGTCGGGCATTATTACGGACAAAACCATGATTCAGTTCCGTATGCTCAACAGGTCGAAAGGGGCTGCTATGTGGAGTCCACGCTGCCAGTCTGACCGTATGCGTTTTGCAGAAGAATGGCGGTTGGCATTGGAACGAAACCCGAATGTGGATATGTGGCAAGAAATGGTTACGGGCATTTTGGTAGAAGACGGCAGCTGTGTAGGAATTAAAACGACTTTAGGCATAGAATTTAGGGCAAAAGCTGTGGTTTTGACCAATGGCACTTTCCTAAATGGCTTAATTCATATTGGAGAAAAACGGTTTGGCGGAGGTCGTACAGGCGAAAAAGCTGCTACAGGCATTACCGAACAGTTGGTGAGTTTGGGTTTTGAGGCGGGACGCATGAAAACAGGCACACCGCCCAGAGTTGATGGCAGAACCATTAACTACGCTGTGATGGAAGAACAAAAAGGGGACGAACCCGCAGGCAAGTTTTCGTATTCAAACGAAACGCAGCCTTTGACACACCAACGCAGTTGTCATATTACGTACACGAATGACGATGTACATGACATTTTGCGGACAGGTTTCGACAGGTCGCCAATGTTCAACGGCACTATTCAGGGCTTGGGACCCAGATATTGCCCTTCTATTGAGGACAAAATCAACCGTTTTGCCGAAAGAAACCGCCACCAAATTTTCGTAGAACCCGAAGGTTGGGATACTGTAGAAGTTTATGTAAACGGATTTTCTACGTCTTTGCCCGAAGATGTGCAGTACAAAGCCTTGCGGAAAATTGTTGGTTTTGAAAATGCCAAAATGTTCCGCCCGGGTTATGCTATAGAATACGACTATTTTCCGCCTACCCAACTCAAAATGACATTGGAAACGAAATTGGTAGAAAATCTATTCTTTGCGGGGCAAATCAACGGCACTACGGGCTACGAAGAAGCTGCTTGCCAAGGTTTGATGGCGGGTATCAATGCCCACAACAAAGCCAAAGAAAAAGACGAGTTCGTGTTGCAACGTGATGAGGCGTACATTGGCGTATTGATAGACGACTTAGTGAACAAAGGCACTGAAGAACCGTACCGAATGTTTACATCAAGAGCCGAATACCGTATTTTGTTGCGACAAGACAATGCCGATTTGCGTTTGACAGAAAAAGGTTATCAAGTAGGTTTGGCAACCGAAAAACGGTATGCACGCATGAAAGACAAAAAAGCCAAAGTGGAACAACTCATCAAGTTTTTGAGTGAAAAAAGTTTGACTCCTTCCGAAGTCAATCCGAAATTGCAAGAGTTGGGCAGTGCCGAGTTGATACAAAAAGTAAAAGCCCTTACGGTGCTACGCCGACCCGAATTAGGCTTGGCAGAAATAGCCCAAATAGACGAAGAAATGGCAAATTTTTTGGCAAATTTTGGCGAAGAAGAAAAAGAGGAGGCTCAAATTTTGGTAAAATACGAAACGTACATAGAAAAAGAACAAACGTTGGTCAATAAACTGAAGACTTTAGAAACGTACCGTATTAAAGAAGACTTTGATTTTCAACAAATTAAAGCCTTGTCTGCCGAAGCCCGCCAGAAATTGACTAAAATTCGCCCAACGACCATAGGGCAAGCCTCACGTATCAGTGGTGTGTCCCCTGCCGATGTGTCTATTTTGATGGTGTATTTGGATAAGCAGTTGGGGCAGAGTGAAGATGAACCTGTGGGGTGTGGGGTATAGAGATTTGATTATTGTAGTATGTGCTTCGTCTTTGCGTCAAATCACAGGCAGAAGCATATACTACAAATTTTAATCTTCTTTTTTCTCCAATTCTTCTAATTTAGTTTTTATCGAATCTACAAAGTCTTTGAGGCTTTGGTTGTAGGGTAAATACTTTACTAAGTTTTTCATTTTCCTAAAATCTTGGCTTATTTTATCAAAATCAAGCCTTTCTCCTTTCAATAGATGTTTTAGTTTCTCTTTAGCATTGGCAGAAGAAACACTATCTTTTTTTTCTATAATTGTTAGACACCATGCCTCTATTTCCTCAATAGCAACAGCATAAAGTAATTTGTCTCTGTATATTTATTGTCTAACCATGAATTAATCAAATCTATTACTAATTTTCGCAACTCCTTACTGTAATTCTCATTGTTTTGCTTAGTAGGTTTTTGGAAAGGAAAATCTTGTTGTTCTATTTCTGCCGTATCTAAATGAACAATGACACAATCCGCTGCAAAAAATAAAAATGCCATTTCAAAATAATATCGATAATCCTCTATACCCATGCAAGCCTTTTTTACCCCTTGAAAAGTACCAATAGTTGCATCATCAGGGCTACTTGCGTCTTTTTGCAAGGAGGGCTTTACAAAAAGAATATCACTCGAATCTATTTTAAAAGCCCTTAAAATGTTTTGAATTACAATTTGGTCTTCTGCACCCTCCGCAATAATAGCTACCCGCATAAGTTTACAAGGTGAGTTAAAAGTTTTGAGAAATTGCCCCTAAAAAACCTCTTGTCCATAGTTCAGACAATTTATATTTTTCACCCATCTCATTTTTTACATCAGGTTTTAGGTTGATGCGTCTTGTTTTGGTGTGTCCATTATCGTTTCTCCTCACCTCAAACAATCTTATTTCATCATCAAATAAATTTAGCCCATCTAAGATAGCAGGATTATGCGTTGTGATAAGCAACTGTTTATCATGTTCTTTGGCTAATTTACAGATTTCTGTCATTAAATATCTGCATAAATGAGGATTTAAGGCTGTTTCAATATTATCAATAGCAAAAAACTTAGGTGTTTTTTTGCTAATTAATAATGTCAAGTAAAATAAGATATGTAATACGCCTTCATTTACATTTTCAGACGAGAAAATATTATCTTTTTTCAACATTAATTTATCTCTAAAAAATAATAAAGATTTGCTTTGACTAAGTTTATGTCCTTTGTACTTCAATTCATCATTTTTATCTATAAAAAAGTCATCTAACCAACCTATAAAATAAGTATAAGACTTTAATTGTTTCATTTCCTCAATGTCTAATTCAGCTATCATACTACCTAAATTCTCTCCATGTATGCCATTACGAGAATTAATAAACTCTGGAATCCCTCTTAATGATTGGGTATTTAACAAATAGATAAGATAATTATTCAAAATATTGTACTCTTGGGTAAATGAAAAATCTTGCCTTTTCTTCATCTCCTCTATTATTTCTTGTTCTAATAATTGCTTAAACTCAGAACTATTTATAATTTGTCTTAATTCTTTCTGATTTAATTGCTCATCAAAAGATTTGGTTTTATCTGTGTTCTGAGCTAAAAAATTTTTAATGAAAAGGTCGATAGAAGTATTTTTCTTTAATTTTTTCCACTTACTATTTATATCATTTGGGTTATTAGGGTGTAAACTGCAATCTATAGTATTATTGTCATCAAACTTAAAATTTATCTCTATTGTTGGTTTCTTAGTTGTGCCAGCAAAAGAACTTATCATTAAAGAAGGTTTGGCTACTCGTATTCCTTTTGTATAAAGAATTTCTGCATCAATAGTCGTATAAGTTTCAGCTACACTCGCAAACCCCACCGCCTCCAAAATATTAGACTTACCACAACCATTTTCCCCAATAAATACATTCACACGACCTAATTCTATAGTATCGTCTGCAATAGATTTAAAATTTTTAATAGTAATACTTTTTAGCATAATAGTAAGTTTTTACAAATATAAAATAAAGTAGGTTAAATATAGGGGAAAATAGTAAAGTAAAATCAGGGTATGAGAATAGAGACACTTATATTTTTCCCTTCAAAAAATCTGCCGTATAGTTCCCCTCCAGTTTCACCATTTCTTCTGGTGTGCCTGTAAAACACAAATGTCCTCCGTTTTCTCCGCCTTCTTGCCCCAAATCTATAATCCAATCTGCCGACTTTATGACCTCCATATTGTGTTCTATTATCAAAACCGTATGCCCTTGTTCTATCAGTGCGTTGATAGATACCAATAATTTGTGAATGTCGTGGAAATGTAGCCCTGTGGTAGGTTCATCAAAGACAAAAAATATTTTTGTGCCTTCTTTTACTGCCCCTTTGCTCAAAAAATAGGCTAATTTCACTCTTTGTGCCTCTCCCCCACTCAAGGTGCTGCTGCTCTGCCCCAATTTTACATAGCCCAAACCTACTTTAGCCAATGGTTGCAGCCTCTCTACAATACGTTTTTCGTCTGCAAAAAACGTAATAGCTTCTTCTACAGTCATGCTCAAAACTTCCGAAATAGTTTTGTCTTTGTACGTTACTTCCAATACTTCTTGCTTAAATCTTTGCCCTTTGCAACTCTCACATTTGAGGCGTAAATCTGCCATGAATTGCATTTCTATGGTTACTTCTCCTTCGCCCTGACATATTTCGCAACGACCACCTTCTACGTTAAATGAAAAAATAGCTGGCTTGTAGCCTCGTTGTTTCGCTAAGGCTTGGTCTGAAAACAACTCCCGAATGGCATCATACGCCTTGATGTAAGTTACAGGATTTGACCTCGAAGACTTGCCGATTGGGTTTTGGTCGACAAATTCTATTTGGTGAATAGCCTTTAAATTTCCGCCCAATTTGTCCATTTTACCTGTTTCTTCTGCACTCAATTCGTTCAAAAACTTACTCAAAGCAGGGTACAAAACTTTTTTTACCAATGTAGATTTGCCCGAACCACTTACGCCTGTAACTACTGTAAGGACTTGTAAAGGAAATTGCACTGAAATATTTTTCAAATTATTTTCCCTTGCTCCTACAATTTCTATATACTCATTCCAAGTTCTTCGAGTTTTCGGCACAGCCACTTGCAAAACACCCGACAAGTAAGCAGCCGTATAACTGTCTATTTCTGGGGTTAAATCACTCAATTTTCCTTGAAAAATTAAATTTCCGCCTGCAATGCCCGCCTCCTTGCCAATATCTATGAGCATATCGGCAGCACGCATGACTTCTTCCTCATGTTCCACTACGACCACCGTATTGCCCAAATCTCGTAATTGCTTAAGAACTTGCACCAAATTTTGAGTATCTCTTGGGTGCAAACCAATACTTGGCTCGTCCAAAATATACATAGAACCGACTAAGGCACTGCCCAAAGACGTAGCCAATTTGATGCGTTGAAATTCTCCACCAGACAAGGTAGCTGTTAAACGGTTTAAGGTCAAATAGCCCAAACCTACTTGCACCAAATACGACAATCTATTTTTAATTTCCACCAAAATTCTTCGGGCAACTTTGGCTTCATATTCATTCAATACTAAATTTTCAAACCAATATAAAGCATCTTTTACTGATAAAAGTACAATATCTGTTAAAGACTTACCTTTGATTTGTTCATTTTCTCCTATGCGTACATACTGCACATCTTTCCGCAATCTTGTGCCTCTACATTCGGGGCAAGTCATTTTGCTGCGGTATTTCGAGTACATGACTCTGTATTTAATTTGGTGCAGATTTGCCTCCAAAAACGCAAAAAACTCGTCAAGTCCCGCAAAATATTCATTGCCTTTCCACAAAATAGTTTGCTGTTCTGCGGTAAGGTCTTGGTAAGGACGATGAATTGGAAAATCGAAACGAATACCATTTTTAAGTAGAGGGTGCAGCCACTCACTCATTTTGTCGGTTCGCCAAGGGGCAATAGCACCTTCATAAACAGACAAAGTTTTGTCTGGAATAACCAAATCCCTATCCAACCCCAATACATTGCCAAAACCTTCGCAATGTTTACAAGCACCGTAGGGATTATTGAAGCTAAAAAAGTTAATGGTGGGTTCTTCAAAAGTCATTCCGTCCGCCTCAAACCTATCTGAAAAAGTAGTTCTGTTGCCATTAACTAATTGAATAATACAATTTCCAAACCCTTCATCAAATGCCGTTTGAACGGAATCGGCTATACGATATTGATTGTCCTCGTCATTATGTTTTACGACATTCCTATCTATTAAAAGTTCAATTTTTGTATCATCACTTATCTTTGTACTTTGAGCCACTACAGTTTCAATTTCCTCCACCTGTCCATTCAAAAACACCCTTGAAAAGCCTTTTTGCAACAAAATTTTGAGTTCTTCCTCCAAAGTTCTGTTGTTGGGTATCAAAGGACACAGAACCATGAACCTTGTGCCGTTCTCCAAAGAGTTCAAAAAATTTACAACATCTGTAGTTGTATCTTTGCGTACTTTTTTACCCGAAATAGGCGAATAGGTAACGCCAATGCGTGCAAAAAATAACTTCAAATAATCATATATTTCTGTGGTTGTGCCTACAGTAGAACGGGGATTTTTAGAACTTACTTTTTGTTCTACGGCAATGGCAGGCGACACCCCTTTGATGTACTCCACTTCGGGCTTTTCCATACGCCCCAAAAACTGCCGAGCATAAGCACTTAGACTTTCTACATACATTCGTTGCCCTTCTGCAAACAAGGTATCAAAAGCCAAAGAAGATTTGCCCGAACCCGACAAACCCGTAATCACAACTAATTGGTTGCGTGGAATAGCAACATCTATATTTTTAAGATTATTTACTTTTGCTCCTTTGATAATGATGTATTCTTTGGGATTTAATTGGTCTATGTTCTGCATGGCGGTTGGAAATTGAGAGGCTAAGATACGGAAAAAGCAAAAATAAATAGCAGCGAAATAGAAATTTAAACAAAGCCTATTCCCAACAAACAAAAGCCCCCCAAAAATAAGGGTGCGAATATTTGCCTCTTACAGTTAATTGGGCATCTCTAAAAGATTTGTGTAAATTATTGGTAGCCAACCAATTACGATAAAAATTTATCATTAATAATTGGGTAGCTCTGTCGTGGACTTTCCATAAACTCATGATGACTCTGGTAGCACCTGCCGACAAAAAAGCCCTTTGCAAGCCAAAAACACCTTCGCCTTGTGCCACTTCGCCTATGCCTGTTTCGCAAGCAGACAAAACAACCAAATGCGTATTTTCTAAAGACAAATTCATTACTTCTACGCCTGTCAATACGCCATCTTCTTGTGGGAGCAAAGTTTTTGCATCTGTAAGCAACAAACCACATTGTAACAAAGGATTATCTTGATTCGGCAAATTCTCCGTTACATTATTTGTAAAAAAACCATGCGTAGCAATATGTAAAAACGAAGTGGGTTGTATTTTTTTAATTGTATTTTCCGTAGCTAATGTATCGATATATACGGCATTTGCCAAGTGGTATTCTTCACAAATTTTATGTATTTGGTCTATTTCTGTTTGTACGGCAGGCAAGCCTAATAAAGATGCTCCCATCAAAACACCATTCTTTAAACTGTATGAATTGTTGGCTTGACTGTTCTTTTTTTCTACAATATCGTAACTATTGCCCAAAATAATTGTATTGGCTTCGTCTATTAGGTAATTGCCTGTTTCTGGGTTCAATAGTGTTTGTAGATTAATTTGGTAATATGCTCCATCTGGACACACATAAACTGTTAGGCTGTCTTTGGCAATATCTTTGGTAATAAAATTTACTTTTTCTTGGATAGTCAACCAAAAATTATTGTATGATTCATTATCCGTTCTTTGTTCTCTAATAGAATATTGGTAGAATTTTAAGCAGCTTGTTTCTAAGTCATTGCCATTAGATAGTAGCACGACTTGTGGATAATCAGTAGTTTGTGCAGTAGTTAGCAAGCATAAATAATGGGTGGTTGAATCCGTAGGGAATACCTTGACAAGTTCCAAAACCACTTCATTAGTTTGCAGACTTTTCTGTAAATCTTGCCAAGAAAGTTGTTTAAGTAGTTGGTTTTGTGGCAATAAAGTAGCCTGATTTTGTGCAGAAAGTTGCTTTTCTACGGTTTCTATTTCCTCCAAAATCACTTGTTTTTCATTGTTTAGTGCTGTTTGTTGTCGCCAACTATTTGCGTTGCGGTAAGCTAATTGTGCCAGCCAATCTTTTTTAGTTCGCCATTCTTGGTAAAGTGCTTGGGTGGTTGGCGACAAAGATTTTTGCAAAGACTGGTTGAGTTGCTTAAAATTTTTGAATAATAAACCCTTCATCAAAAATTGGTTTTCTGCCACTTGTACCATTACCGCAGGATTTTTCGTATAATATTTCAGGGCAAACGTATAATAGCTATTAAAAAATATCAATGTATTTTGGTAAAATTTCAGTTTTTCGGCTTCACTCAACGCAGGAAAAATTTGTATAATTTCTTGATGTTTTTTCTTGATTACTTGTAAATAAACTTGATTAGCTTTTTCATACAAACCTTGTTTTTCGTAGAGTTGTGCAGTATTAAACAAAGTATTGGTATAAAAAACAGTAGCTTCGCCCAAAGCACTTCCAAAGATTTTGAGGCTGATTTGGAACAAAGAATCAGCCTTTTGCCAATGCTGTTGTTGTTCATATAACTTAGCTAAGTTATTGATAGTCAAGGCGTATTCGGGGTGTTGGTTACCATACAGTTCTTGTGTGATGCTAAGACTTTGTAGTAAAAGCTGTTGGGCTTGTGCAAAACGGTTGCGTTGTGTATAAATGTACGCCAAATCTTCCAAAGATGCAGCGTAGTCGGTACTTAGTACGCCTACATTCCGTTCTGTAATTTTCAAACTTTCTTGATACAAATCTTCTGCCTTTTTGTAGTCATTTTTTTGAGAATACAAGCCTGCCAAATTGTGCAACAAAGTAGCATAGTCTGTGCTTTTTTTACCTACTGTTTGCTCTTTAATTTCTCTGGCTATTAAATAGTATTTTTCTGATTTATTAAAAATACCTAATTGTTCATATAACAAGGCTAACTGTTCTATAGTATGTGCGTAGTCGGGGTGTAAAGCATCAGTTTGCCTTTCACGAATAGCCAAAGAAGTTTGTAGTAAAGGTTCTGCTTGGGCATATTTTCCCATGAGTTGGTACAAAACTGCCAAATTATCTAAGGCGGTGGCATAGTCCAAATGATTTTCGCCCAAAACTTCTTTTCTTAGTGCTTTGACGTTTAAGTACAATTTTTCTGCTTCTTCGTATTGCCCCAATTCTACATGGGTTTTCGCCAAAGCCTCCATTAATAAAGTCTTTTTTTCAACAGAAATTTTGTCTTGCAGACTCAATGCTAAGGCTTTTTGCCACAACGGTAGGGCTTTCAGGTACTCACCTGCTACAAAATGCTTTTCAGCTTGCTTGTTCAAATCTTTCCAGTTTTGGGCAGCCGACTGTTGTGAATAGACAAAAGAGATTAGCGAAAAAAGAAGTAGGAAAGGATAACGCATAGAGATTGGTTGAAAATGACTACTAAAAAAAGTTCTTGCAAAGATATATACTTATTTAGTAGTCAAGATGTTACAAAATAATTTTGCGTATAAGGTCTAACAACAAGAGATTTTAAGTACGTCTTAAAGATATAATACTAAAAGGTGTAATCTTTATTAAAGATTACACCTTTTTATGTCAAATAGTTAGACTTTATTTTTTCTTCTTCTTTTTCTTCACTTTTTCGTCCTCTTGCTCGGCTTCTTTGATGAGTTTTTTCCAGTTGTTGTCGTCATCTTCAGACAAAAAAACGGTTTCTTCGTATTCATTTTTGCTGATGCTCAACACTTCTATTGGATTTTCCAAGAACCCTTCAATATCTTTCAACAGATATTTTTCTTCGGGGCTACAAAACGAAAAAGCAAAACCTTTCCGCACTCCTCGCCCTGTACGTCCTACTCTGTGTACATAGTTTTCGGGTACATCTGGCAAATCATAATTGATTACATAATCTACATTGTCTATGTGTATGCCCCTTGCACTCACGTCTGTAGCTATGAGTACCTTAATTACGCCTTCCTTAAACGCAGCCAAAGTTTGTAACCTATCCTCTTGTTCTTTACCTCCGTGCATGGTCAGGCTTTCAATACCTACTCTTGCCATTGCCATTGCTACTCTTTCCACTCTTACTTTGGTACGTACAAAAACCAAAAATCTACTTTCGGGTTTTTCTTTTACTAATCTTTCCAAAAAAGCCCTTTTGTCGTCCATTTCTACAAAAGCTACGGCATGGGTAATATTTCTGGAAATACGGTCTTTTGGAGAAATTTGTATTCTAATCGGATTTCTTACAATAGAATAAGCTAAATCTTTGATGTCTGTATTAATCGTAGCCGAAAAGAATAAAGTTTGGTGTATTTTCGGTAAAAATTTGAGTACGTCTTGTATGTCTTTGTAAAAACCCAAAGCCAACATTTGGTCTGCCTCGTCCAGAATGAGCAATTCAGTTTTTGTAATTTTAATATGTTTTTGCTTAATAAAATCAAACATACGACCCGGGGTAGCCACTAAAACATCTACAGTCCGTTTTAGTTTCGCTATTTGTGGGTCTTGGCTTGTGCCACCATGCAGACAGACGATATTTAAGTTCGTGTATTGGGCTAATTTCTCAAAAACCTCTGCAATCTGCAAAGCCAATTCACGAGTGGGTAACATGACTAAGCAACGCACTTCGCCAGCCTCTCTTTCTACTTTGTTTTGTAGCAACAAATGTAAAGCAGGAATAGCAAAAGCAGCCGTTTTACCTGTGCCTGTTTGAGCTATAGCCATTACGTCCTCACCATTGAGAATTGAGGGAATAGCCCTAAATTGTATGTCTGTGGGACGTTTAAAGCCCAGATTCATCAAACTTTCTTTTATCCTTGCGTCTATATGGTAGTCTTCAAATTTCATAGTATTTGTAAAATATTGTTTATCAAGCTGATAAAAATTTTAGATTGTCATAGGCTTAAAAAAATAACAGCCTTGTAGTTCTGCACTACAAGGCTGCAATATACAGCTAAAATCCTAATCTTTGATGACAAACGCCACCATATAAGTTTTGGCAGCACATAACAAGACTTCTTTTAGGGTGTATTCTCTTGGCTTCAGTTTCGCCATCGTTGCCAACTCTACTTTGGGATTTTTGGCAATTTGTAGTCGGTTGCCCTCTATGTTGTAGTTCAAATTAGAAGGGGAAAATTTACCTACCAATAAATCATTAGGTAACAACTCCCACGTAAGTCCTTCTTTTTTGTTACCGTGCATAATTTTTACGGTGTATCCCTCTCCTTGTTTTTCCACTCGTATCAACGCCAACATTACTTTGTCACCAATTTTATTTTTAATATCTAATTGGTATTCATTGGCTTTGTCTTTAGGCGTAATGTGGCACGTATAAACTTGGCTTATACTGCGTACTTCACCTCTTAGATTGGTCATGTCTTCTTCCAAAGGTAAATTGGACGGAGTGCCAGCACGTTGATTGACTTGGTTTTGTGCAAAACGGTAATCTATCAACAAGTTATTGAGCCTTTCAATCATGTTATTTGCCTTTGGGCTACCAGCTATCTGCTCAAACTTTGTTTCTTGTAATTCTTTTTCTACCTCTCTGATGGCGTATTGGTAATTCAGTTGTCCCTCTTTGTCATTAGCTTTCATTTCTTGTGCAATAGCATAGAAATAAAAAGCCTCTGCATCTTGGTCTTTTGTGATAATTTCCTGAAAAAGAGGCAAAGATTTATCAATATTATTTAGACAAAAATCTTCTAAACCCCTATACAATTCTCCTGCATCACTAAATTTTTCATACAATTTAATGAACTTATCTACAAACACCGCAGGAGCATCTGCCGTCAATTTCGCAGTGGTAGCATTGGCTTCGGCAGATTTGCTTTCAAAGTCCCCAGCTTGTTTTTTACATTCTTGCAAGGCTCTTTTGGCATCTGCCATGTCCTCGTAGTCTTCTGTCAAAACCTTAAAATCTTGTGCTGCTCCTACATATTTTTTGAGTTTGTAACGCAGCCATGCCCTCCGCATCACATACTCCGTAGTATTGTGCATAGCTATAGCTTTGTCATAGTCATTCAGGGCTTGTTCATATTGCCCTTGTCCTTCATAAGCCACAGCTCTAAAGAAGTAATAATCAGGGTCTTGCGTGTCCAAATCTACGGCTTGGCTAAAATACTTTTGGGCTTCCGCAAAGTTCTTTGTAAAAAAATGGTACTGCCCAACATTAAAAATAGCCAATGAACTTTTAGGGTTATTTTGGGCTACTTTTTCAAAAAAAGACAACAATTTAGGATTGTTTTGGGCTACGGCTTGGAAAGAAAAAAAGCAAGCCAATAACACGAATAAGTGAACAGAATGGCGTTTCATACAGTTTTTGTTAATAGTTGAATCGATAATAAATTCAAGATACAAAATTTTACTACAACAACACAACTAAAATTAGTTTTAGCCAAAATTAGCTAAATAACCAACTCCACAAGGGCTTAAAGCACTTGTGGAGTTTTAAAAAATGAGTTATAAGCTCAATAAAATAGCCTTGTGAGAAATCCCACAAGGCTAAGTGTCAATTAACACAGTAAGCTAAAATTTAGAAGTGTTACTTCTTATTTCTTAGATGGCGTAACGGCTATGTTTTGGGGTTTGCCCATTCTATCACACCGTCATCATCAAAATTATCTTTGGTTGCATAAAAATCAGACTTTTGTCGTCTTCGCATTGCCTCCATTCGGCAGTTATCAGAACAATATTTGGAGTATTGATTGTTAGTTTCGTATTCATTGTAGCAATTCGTACACATTTTTTCAAACAATCTTTCCTCGTCTATTTCCAAATCTTTTAGGAGTTGTGCCGTTAAATCTCTATCATTTTCATCTTCGTACTCGTCTATGACGAAAGGTTCTACTGGCTTTTTTTTAACACCTCCTTGTTGTTTTTTTGCCTTTGTTGCCATATTTTCCTTATTTTTTTCGGCTTTCATCGAAAAATTTCGAGAAAAATACCTTTGTGGGGATTGGCTATGCAATGTTTCCAATCTTTGTCGCATGACTTGTTCTCTTGCTTCCATTTCAGATTCTCTGTCATTCGAGATTTGGTGCGTAGTATAAGCCACCAACATAGGCAACAAAACACTTAGAATAATGACAACAAAATGCACTTCTCTAACCGCCTCCCATGTCCAAGTCAAGTTCATGCGACCATACACCGAAAACGACACCACACAAGTAATAAGGGCTAAAAACCAAGAAGTAAAAACTTGCTTACGGATACCAAAAATCACGATACACAATAACAAAAATGCACTTAGAAACACCGCAGGGATATGATTAAAAGCTCCCCAATCTGGTCGGTATTGTGTCATGAAATGAAAAAACATACTCTGAAAATTGCTGAACTCTACGCCCAAGCCTATCAACAAAATAAGAGTGAGTCCCATATTTTGTTTGAGTTTGAAATACAATTCGTTCATGCTCGTAATAGTTTTATAGTGAATTGGAACTCCTCAACTGATTTGATACTACAAAACTATACCGCCAGACCGTAAACTATGTGTGGTCTAAAAAAAGATTTGAAAAATGTTTTGGTGGGGGCTAAAATGTGTACGAAGATAACGAAACTAATAAACAATGAACTTTACAATTCATTATCCCCATTGGTCTGCAAATTATCTATCATTTTTTGGGTCAATTTAATAAAAGTGCTGACCTCTTCGGGAGAAAAATTCTGTATGGCTTGCATTCGGTAGTCAAATACATACGGCAACAGCGTTTTGACAATCTCCTCCCCTGGTTTAGTGAGGCAAATGCGGTATTTTCTACGGTCATCGGCATCATCTTTCTTGAATATCCAACCCTTGCGGAGTAGCTGGTCTATGATACGTGCCGTAGTGGGGGCATCTTTTACAGAGTAATTCGCCAATTCTATTTGCGTAGGCTCGTGGTGTTCTTGCACTTGTTTTAGCACTACCCACTGGTCGACAGTTATATCTATCCCCGCAGCAAGAAAGGCTTGTTTTGCATTATGACGATATTTTTTGATAGCTACTTCCATCAAAAAAATATATAGGTTGGACATTTTGTCTTCTGCAAATATCATGTCGTACAAATTAGGTTAAGGCGAATGAACTAAAATGGATGCGTAAGCAAGTCTTTATTGAAATATATCACAAATTTTATGAATAATTGTATATTGCACAAATAAATTTTCAAGATAATGACAACAAGCACTATCTTATGGGGCATAGTGGCGGCGGTAGCTTTGTACTTGCTTGCTATGTGGATTGTTTATCAAATCCAAGAATATTTCATTTTTAAGCCCGAAAAACTGCCCTCCTCCTTCCAATTCAAATATACTATTCCGTTTACAGAGTTGTTTTTTAACATGGAAGACGGTGCTATCATCAATGGTTTGCTGTTCCCTGTTCAAAATTCTAAGGGTTTGGTAATTTATCTACATGGCAATTCCAAAAGCATTAAAGGTTGGTCTAAGTACGCCAAAGATTTTATGCAACATGGTTTTGATGTGGTCATGGTAGATTACAGAGGTTTTGGCAAAAGTATTGGTAGCCGTAACGAAAGAGCCTTGAAAAATGATATGCAGCACGTTTACCAATATTTGGTACAAAGATACCCTGAAAGTAAAATTATTATTTACGGTAGGTCTTTGGGTTCGGGCTTTGCTGCCAAATTAGCCTCGCAAAACCACCCTCGCATGGTCATTTTAGATGCACCTTATTATAGTTTGAGCAAAGTAGCTGAAAGATTTTTACCATTTTTGCCTATTCCTTGGATTTTAAAGTACAATGTCCGCACCAATGCCGTCATAAAATATGTGAGATGCCCTATTCGAATTATACATGGCACGAAAGATAGACTTATCCCCATTAGTGCCAGCGAAGATTTGGCTGCTATTATGCCTTCGCAGACTATTTTGTATGCTATAGAAGGCGGAGGACACAATAATCTGCCCTCTTTTCCTATTTACTACGAAGTTTTACAAAAGATTTTGGACGAGGCTCTGCAAGTGCCTTATGAGAAGCATTTGCATAGACCTGAATTGTTTTAGGTAAATTGTTTTAAGTGAGTTTTTTATTAGAGTTTATAACTAATTTTAAAGATATGTAACTATGCCAATTAATCCTCTGTTAATCAAGGCTTTAAAAGCAAAAAAATGTGTACTTATTATTGGTCATGATGCAGTTTTGCAACCCGATAATCAAACACCTATTTATCAAAAAGCCTTAGACGAAGTAAGTACCTTGTTTCCTGACAATGTTTTTTATCAACAGGGAGATGATTTTATGTATATCCACCTAAATTATGTGATGAAGTCTATGACAATATTGCAGAAATTTATGAAAATATGCCTGCTCCCACCTTTTATGAACAGTTGGTACAACTTCCATTTTTTATGCTCATCAATACTTCGCCAGATAGTTATTTGAAACAAATTTTTGACCAAAAAACTAGTCAAGGTTTTCAATATCTTTATGATTATTACCAAGCACAAGTAGTACCTAATCCTGTGGATAAAACCAATGACGAAGCTCCACTACTCTATAATTTATTTGGCACAACGGACTTGCCTGTTTCTATGATTTTTTCTTATAACAGATTATTCAATTATATAAATTCTTTGATAGGGCTAAATTATAAACTTCACCCAAGTATGACTAGCCAAATTGATATTGTGTTTGTGGGTTTTAAATTCAATAAAATTTATTTGAATATGATTTTGTGGTTGTTAAATTTTCAGGGTATCAATCGTAAAAAATTTGCGGGCGGAACAGCTTATTCCAAAGCATTAGAATTTGTCAAAGAACAATTTTTAGTGGAATTTGTAAACGAAAATATACCTGCATTTATTGCAGAACTATACAAAGAATGTGAAAAATTAGGTATTTTACGTACTTTCAAAGCACCCACTGTTCCATTGACAAATTATGAAAATAAGGGACATGAGGGAATAAGCAAACGCAAACAGGAATTATTGGAGTGTTTGGGGGATGCAGAATATGCAAGTCTATTTGAAAAATTAGATGCAGTAGGCTTACAAACAACAACAACTGCCAATTTTAAATCTATGTTTATACAAAGTAAAACAGACCATTTATTTGATACACAATTAGAGATTTTTATTAAAAGTTTAGGTTGTGGTAAAAAATGTATGATTTGTAATTTACTGATAATCAATTATTTAATGGAACACTGATGATGCTGATGACACGGATATTTACTGTTTTTTTAGTTTATCCGTGATTATCTGCCAAATCCGTGTTATCCGTGTTCCATAAGGTATTGATAATCAAATATTTATTTATCGTATATTTTTTACCACTACCAAAGTTTATCAATATAAGCACCACTAAAATACCTCGGCAGTGGTTGAAAACCCTGCTGATAGTTTGTGTTAAATAACCATCGGCAGGGTCTATCGACCACTGCCGAGGTTGTAAAATGAGTTTTATAGTATTAGTCTTGTAAACAAAATATGCTTAAATTTACGTAAAATGGCAATAATTTTTAATAAATCATCTTTTTTAATTGATGAAAAAGATTCAGATATACAATACTCTTTGCCGTCCATAATAATAAAACGCCAAGTTTCACCTACGATTTCCACCCCATACAAAGGAATTGGCTTTTCGTTTTTGACTTGCCCTATCAAAAAAGCCTCAATCAGTTGTGCCATCGAGTCGCCAGATGGTTTTTTATGAGGTTTGTACTCCTGAAAGTGAAAATAAGGATTTTGGTGCAAGTCTAAATAGCCTTTTGCTAACATAAAATCAGATTTTACTTTGAGTTGAATACCTTCTACGGTTGCCCATATCAGTTTATCAAAAAAACCAATTATTCCATTTTCATCTTTGAGATGCCCCAACTCTAAAATAAAGGCAATAAACTTCATTTTTAGGTCTTCTTCTGACCAACCAGCTATTTTATCAGAGGCTTCATTAAGTTTTCTATCAAAGAGCTGTTCCTCTAAAGCATCTAGTTGAGGAAAATCTACATCAAGCCACTCTCGCATTAAGGGTGTATGTTTTGTAATCCTTTTGAGATTAAACTGTAAAACCAATTCGGCTTCTGACCAATTTTTGCCTTCGTCTTCATCTGTTTTTTTTCGCCTTGCCATAAAGTATAGTATTTATACAAAAATAAGAAAAAACTTTAATTTTAGATTGGAAAACAACAAAAACCTACAAAGGTTTAGTAAATTGTGGGATAGAGTTTTGAGTTATGGCTTTATGCCCAATCCAAAAATGAAAAAATAGAGAGGGAAAAACAGGCAAAGAAATATTTTTAGCAGATTTGGCAGGCGTAGCCGCCGCAGAAGTACCCGTCAAGCAGCCTACGTTGGTGGAAAAGGCGAAGAGTTTTTTGGAGGAGTAGTTTCATTCGCCTGAAGGCGAATATTTAAGCAAGCACCTTTGACGTGCTGATGACATTCGCCTAAAGGCAATAGTACAATTTTACCAATTAAGCAACGGCTTATCATTTTGGCGAACTGCCGTATAAAAATCATCAGTTTCCCACTCCGATACTTGGGGCAAGGTTTTTCGGGTGGGGCTTAGGGCTGCCTTTTGCTTTCGTTTGGCTAACAAAAAATCTATAAAAATCCTTACCTCGTCTTTTTCAGACAAGTTTAAAAGTGAGTATTTTAACAATAGTTCTTTCATATAATTTTTAAGTTTTCTATTCGTTCAAAATCCTTTCGGTTCAAAGTCATCAACTCCAAATCGTGTACCATTGCCGTTGCTGCTATGTAAATATCATTGTTGCTAATCAACTGATTTCGTTTTCGCAAGTCCTGAAAAATACGAGTAGCCATTTCTGCCACTTCCTCCGAAAAATCTAAGACATTCAACGCCTCTTTTAGCGTATTTACATCTTGACGTTTGGTGTCGTCAGTTGCACCCGCCAATAATTCGTACAAAGAAATAATTGAGATATACGCATCTGTTTCCTCATATTTTTGCCCAAAAGCTGTATTTTACTTATTTTTTGCTCTCAAATATTCTATTAGGCAAGAGGTATCGAATAGTATTTTGGGCATATTGATTGGCAGTAAGTTTTCTGATTATACAAATTTATTAAATTCTATATAAAAAAGAAATATTTTTGATACCTTTTGACCGTCAGAATAAGCAAAGAAATATTTTTAGCAGAAGTCCCCGCCAAGCAGCCCGCCTTGGTGGAGCAGGCAAAGAGGTTTTTGGAGTTTTTGTTCTACTTTCCATTATTTCCTTCTATCTTACTGCATTTTCAAACAAGGACACCTATGCAAACTGAAACTGAAAGAAAATTGGGGTAGTACCATAGATGTAATGCTCAAAACTAACATTTCTTTGAGAAATGTTAGTTTTCATGTAGTCCCAGCATTACTTGTGTGGCACTACCAAAAGTTGAACGATAGATTTGTCTTTGGGTGATTATTTTGCCAATTAAAATTCGCCTAAAGGCAAAATCTACAGTTGTTAGAGCTTAGGGTGCTGTTTTTCCCAAAGGGTTTTTGATATAGCCCCACTTGCCACCTTGTTTTACAGCACACACACCATCATAAAAAGAACCTGCATCTTCAAAAATAGCACGAATGATGTAATTGCCCTCTTTATTAATAAAACCATATTTGCCGTCTATGCACACACGAGCCAAGCCCTCTGAAAAAGAACTTGCATCTGAATATTGCGGTACAATCACTATTTTCCCTATTTTACTAATAAAACCGTACTCGTCTTTGTATTTTATCACTGCCATTCCCTCTTTAAAAGGGTGTGTGGGCAAGGGCATTTTAAATACCATTTGATTATTTTTGTCTATAAAATAACCTTTATTGTCTTTTTTAACAGCAGCCATTCCCTCGCCAAAATCATCTGCACTTTGGTATTCTAAGGGTACTATTACTTTGCCTGTTATGTCTATATAACCCATTTTTCCGTTGAGGCGTACTTTGGCTAAACCTTCATAGAAGTTCCCTATTTCTTCGTATTGTGGTTTTATGACCCACTTACCTGTTTTATTGATTACACCCCATTTATGGTCTTTTTGTACTGAAGCCAAGCCTTGATGAAAGTCGTTGGCGTGTTCAAATTGTGCAGCAATGACCATTTTTCCCGTAGTATTGATGTAGCCGTACAAATGCCCCGCATTAGGCACCGCCAATAACCCTTCTGAAAAACGGTGGCTGCCCATCAAAGACAATTCAAATTTATGGTCAATAACTAATGTACCAGATTTATCTACAAAGCCCCAAATACCTGTTTTTTCTACCGCAGCTAAGCCTTCTGAAAAAGCCCTTAATCCGTCAAATTCAGGCTTGATAACAACCTTGCCTATTTTATCTATGAAACCATACTTATGTCCTTTGGAAACACCCGCCAAACCGTCATAAAAATCTCCTGCATGGTCAAACTGCGGTTTAAGCAGCCAATCAAAGCCTTGTTGGGCATACGCAACGAGATAAACAAAAGACAATAATAAAAAAAAGGGTAACAGTTTTTTCATAGTAATTTCAAGGTAGCAAACAAAGGGCTAAATCTGTAAAAAAATCAAAAAAAATCAAATTTACAGCCAAAAAAAATAAGACTATCCACCAACTATTGTTGTTAGATAGTCTTTGTAAATTAAAAAACTCTATTGTAAGTTATTAAAGTTTGTAGCATAGACTTTATTCTGTGCATACAATATATTGATAATCAAATACTTAGTTTATATTCACCAATTTACTACTTGAATTAGGCAAATAAGCTAAAAACGCCAATGCAACCGCCGAAGGCAACACAGCAGCCCAAAATGTATAGGCAAACATAGCAGGGTTATTATTGTAGAGCCAACCCGCCATAAAAGCCCCCGAGCCTATGCCCAATTCCATAGCCAAATAAGATGTAGCCAAAGCTCTGCCTCTGTTGGTGTCATTGGTTTGGTCTATAGTCCACGCCAAAACGGTAGGCGAAGCAATGCCCATGCTCATACCGTACAAAAATATACACATAAACAGCGTAGTTGCATTGGTAGCAAAACCCATGCAAGTCAAGGCAATAACTTGTAAAGTAATGCCCCAACGTAGCACTTTGATTCTACCGTATTTATCAGATACTTTGCCTGCGTATAATCTCACCAAAATAGAACCAAAGGTATAAAAAGCCATGAACAAGCCTTTGTTTTCAATATGCAAAAATTGGCTAATATCAGGAGCTATGGTAAGCACCGCACCAAACGCAATGGTATAAAGAAACATAACCGTAGCGGGGTGAATAACGGTAGGTTCTATCACATCTTCCGCCTGAATATTAAAGTGATACCACCTCAAAGGCTGTTGGTGTGCTAAAGTTTCTTTGACAAAAAAGATGAGCAACCAAGACAAAAAGCCCAAAAAGCAAGACACATAAAACATAGCCTCTAAAGAGTAGTGCGAGGTAATAAAACTACCCAAAGAAGGGCTAATAGCCGTACCAATGTTAGCCAATAAGCCCATAAAGCCCATAGCTTCACCTCTCTTGTTAGGTGGCACAATGTCTGCCAAGATAGCAGAGTTGGCTGTGGGGGCTGTTCCTGCACAAAAACCATGTAGGAGGCGTACCATAAAAAATCCAAAAATTGTACTTAACAAAGGGTACAGTAAAGCACAAATAGTACAAATAGCCACACCAAAATAAATAATAGGTTTGCGACCTATTTTATCGGCTAATTTCCCACTAAAAGGTCTTGAAACGGCAGCCGTAATGGTAAATAAACCAATGATAAAACCTTTATAGTCTGCACCACCTAATTGGCTGAGGAACTGGGGAAGTTCAGGTATCAACATATTGAAACTTCCAAACAAGCAAAGTGAGCTAAGGCATAAGATAATGAATTGAGGCGAGTAAATACTTCGTTCTTCCAAGTTAGTAATGATTTTTAGTAATATCTGTACGGCTTTATACGGCAATTTGTGTAGAAGTAATCTTAGAAAACCGTTAAAAAATCACAATGCTATCTACAGTATTGTGCCGTAACAGTCCATTGTGGACGTTTACGCAAAGACTTTATGGTATAATGTGTTTTAGATTTTTCTAAAATCCCTACGCCCAGCGTATCTAAAGACAACTGAAAATCAACAACTTTGCCATACAA
This sequence comes from Cytophagales bacterium, assembly GCA_947457925.1. GTDB lineage: Bacteria > Bacteroidota > Bacteroidia > Cytophagales > Thermoflexibacteraceae > JAAFKA01. Next base: position 29,625 of record CANGYA010000006.1, read on the forward strand.
ACCCTGATACTTTGCCCCTAAGCCTTTTATATCAAACCTAAAAATTCCGTCCCTGTCCACATCATAAATCCTAAACTTATAGGTTTGTGGAAAAGCACTATTCAAAGGTTGCCATTCCAACTGATATTCTCTTTCTAATTCGTCCACATAATGAAGTTGTGTAGTATTTTTATGACATTCTGTCGAATAAACGGTAGGACTATTAAAAAATCTCCACGCAATAGCCACTATAAAAGTTATCCCCAAAACAGCCATAAGCCTACTAAAATACTTTTTGGATAGAAAAGTAGGCTTTATACTTTCATTAGGTTTGTTTTCTGTTGTTTTAGTTAATTCCTTTTCTTTGGGTTTCGTATTGATTACCAATAAGTTACTCACCTCTACAGGTAAATGATAGGCTGCGGGTACTTGTGTGGCAGTTTCACAAACTACATTCAATAGTTTTTCTTGTGGGGGCAACAAAGGTGGTAATTGCTTACGGCTGTCATAAAGTAATTCCAGCGTAGCAGGCGAAGTTGTTTCTAAAAATTTCCACGCCCTAATCATTACTTCCTTCCGTTCCGTATATTTTTGTTGAATAGCTTGCTGTGCTGTTAAGGGCAATTTGGCAAAAGCAGGTGAATGTAAAGTAACTTGTGCAGCCTTAGCAACTTCTTCTAAATACCTCCTAACCAATAACTTAGCTTCTTCTTTAATAGGAAAAGTAAATTCAGATGGCAATGGAGAAGGCGGAGCTATTGGGGTTGCTGCAACAGAAGAATGTTCTACAGGAACTTCTTGGTGAGTAGTTTTGTCTGAATTGCCTATTTCCTCTGGTTGTAGTTCTTCTACAATATTTTTGTCATTATAAAAATTATTTTTTTCTATAATTGCCTGATTTGTAGGTATAACAGGAATTTCTACAAACTCATTCATTGCTTCTTGTTTTAAATCGTGCATACGAAACAGTGGAATATCCAACTGTTTAGCAGCTTCTTCTATCTCAAAGTTTTCTTTTATGTCTAAAATTCCTTGATTTTCCTGTAGTTTTTGTAGAATAAATACTTTTAATCTTTGTTCTGTTAAGGTCAAGTTCATAGTGGGTGCAAACTTTTTAGGTAGTATAAATACTACGTAAAGATAATAGTTTTGGAAACGAATACTGAAATTTATTTGGTACAACTAATAGAGTTTATGAATAATTCCATAAAACCCTCTCCAAATGGAGAGGGCAGGGTGAGGTCATAAGAAAAAATTATTCGTAAACTCTAATCAATTTTCCGCCCTTTCCATGTATTTTTCCCCGCCAATTTTACATAAATACTTCTCAATGCAATGATACACAAAGCAAACATTTTGGGAATATGCAGCAATATTGTTACTAAAATATTTTGCTGACTCAACAAAGCCAAACAGATATTCATCATGCAAATAATTGTAAAACAAGCAATTAGCCCTAATAAATGCCATTCATAAAAAACAGCTACATAAGCTCCTGTTATCAAAAAACAATAGAATAACAATGCCAACGTACTATTACCAAAACCCGCCAAAAAGTTTTTGCTAAAACCTTTGACAGCCTCATTGCCATTCAAATACATTCGGCAGTGTATCAGACCTTTCGGCAATAAAGTCATAGCCTTTAAATGCTGTGATTTAATAATTTTCACTATTTCAATATCTTCTGTAATTTTATTTTTAACTTTTTCGTGCCACCAATATTGTTGGTAAATTTTTGCGTCAAAGAACATAAACTGCCCATTGGCTGCTGCCATTGAAGGAAAAGAAAATTGTTCAATCCAACGCAGAGGCAACAAAGTAAGCAACAAATAGTGCATAATAGGCACAACTATTTTTTCGCCCCAAGTCTTCATAATTTGGTCTGGAAACAAAGACAATAAAGCTACTTGATGACGTAAGGAAGTTTGTATGGCAGCCTCAATTAGTTGTTTTTTTGGAAGGACATCTGCATCTAAAAATAGTAAAAATTCAGGATTTTCTTGTAAAGCTGCTTGTGCCAACTGATGACAAGCCCAATTTTTACCTAACCACTTAGGCGGTAAAGTTGAGCCTTGTAAAATAGTCATATCAACTGTAGGGTTTTCTTGCTGAAATGCTTTCAGAATACCTAATGTATCGTCTGTGGAGTTATCGTCTAAGATAAATAGCTTGTAATGAGGGTATTGGCAAGCTGCTAAAGCTGTTAAAGTATTGCGGATATTGTGTGCTTCGTTGCGTGCAGGAATAAGAATAGCTACCAAAGGGGCAGTAAACACATCATTGTAAGCAATTAAATAAGGCTTTGAAAAGTAATTATACAGTGTGATTCCGCACCGCCACAACAAGAAAACAACTGTAATAAAAGCTATGTAGGTCATTGTAAAGAATTGTAATAATCTATGACTTGCATCAAATCTACTCGGCGTGTAACATCTATCTTTTTATCTTGTATAAAACTTGTTATTTTTTCTCTTTGGTCTTGTAACAAGTCTATTAAGTCTGCCCTTTTATCTGTAAATTTTATGACTTTACCACTTTTTTTAACCAAAAAATAGTAACTATCTACCAACACAGGCACATTTGTAAATACAGGCATACCTAAACCATAACTATACATAGGCGTACTGCGTTGGATTACAGACTCTCTATTCAGCAAGGCAACTTTGTTACCATCTGCCAATAGCTCAAAGAAAACAGGGGAATCATATCCTGCCGTTTTTTGATAAGGCAAAGAGAAAAAAGTGCGAGGCATTTTGCTTATAAAGTCCAAAAAGTCAAAAGACTCTGTATTGTGCGAACTGTAGGTTTTTACCACATTGTTAGGAAGGCGTAGTTGCAAGCTGTTGTTTTCCAAATTGTACTTTATGAAGCCTGTATAACTTTCGCCACTAAACAATGTTATTTCTCCTTCATGCCAAGCATCTTTTGAAAATTCTTGCCCTTTCAGTAAAAAAGATAAGGATAAAAAAATAACTAATAGTGCAATTTTTTTCACAAGCATTGTCGATGTAAAGTAAGTTTTTTAGATTTATACTCAGGTAAATTGTTCTTTAGTAGAGTCTTTGTGCTGCATACAATCAAAATTACTTTTAAGCCACAGGGTTTAGTACAATGCTAAAGACGGTAATAGAATTTACATCACGTCCATAATAGAACTTATCTAAGGCTTCATACATATTTTTGGCTCTGAAATAAGACGTTTGTAGCTCTTTTTTATTAGGTTCTGCCCACTGTATTGTGTAAGAACTTTCTTGTTCTCTATAAGTGCGTACATAGTCCAACATTTTTTGCAGAGCATCTAATTTATCAATCCCTATAAGAGAATGAAATAAAAATGATTGGTTATGACGGCGATTAACTGTAATTAAATTGAGTTTGGTTTGGTTATTTTCTTGTAAAAAGTCAAAAATCAAATTACCTTCAATGCCTAAATACGACTCTATGGCTGCTTGCAAACGTGCTGTTTCTATATATTGGTCTTGTGTCATAAATGTAAATTCTTTGAATAGTGATAAATTTATATACAATTAATATCTTGTGGCATAGACTTTAGTCTGTGTATATAATATATTGAAAATCAAATACTTATTACACAGACTAAAGTCTATGCTACAAACATTAATAAGATTTATTTTTTGATAAAACTTCTTAGAAAGAAAGGAATCATATTCAGAGGTTTTACCAAATTTCTACGGTTAATCAAACCTTCTACCATTTTAAGGTCTTGTTCTTTAGCAAAAATACTAAAAGGCAAGTAGAAAAACTGCCCTCTGGTGAGCCATAATACAAAAGCATCTTTGCGAATATCGGCACGTTGAAACTTGTCCCATGCAATCATAAAACCTTCTGTTTCAGTCCGTTTAATCGTAACATTTTTGCTGTCAAGCTCATAAAACATTTTTTCAAACATAATTTTGGCTTGTTCGGCTTGTGTTACGGCTGCAAACTGAGCCCCCCAAAAAAGCAAAAAAAGCAAGGACAGCAGCAAGGCAATGCCAAAACACCACCAAAAAGCCCCTGACACAAAAATAGGAATACAAAGAATAAGGAGAGGCACAAACCATGCGTACCAAAATTCTTTGAGGGAAGTTTCTAAGGCAAATTTGATGTAAAATTGTTTGTCTAAGGCGTACTTTTTTGTTTTCACTACGATACCCGCGGGGCGAGGTACTTGTTGTTGTACTTTTATTTGTTGTTTACCCATAAAATTTGTATAAATAATAGTTTAGATGTATAGATTGTCTAAAAAATAGTGTGTCCAAGCACTTATTTTTCTTGTATTGGTATAGACAAAGGTACGTATTTTTGGGCGAATTAATTTTGTTTATCCTGAAATATCTAATTATTCACGAAAATTATTGTAATTCGTAACTCAAAATTGTTTGTTAGTCTTTATGGTGTCGCAAAACTCAAATTATACATCTGCCGAAGTTTGGCTGTCTTTGTCTAAACTGCTTTTTACTCTTTTTATTACGCTGTTTGTTGCACAGTTTATTGCGTATGGTTTTACGTTGCCTTTGCTGAATTACAGTGCCGAAGAATTAGAAGCATTAATCATTGCTCCCAAAGAATATCCGCATCACCGCATAGCATTTTTGTTGTTAGAAGGTATTATTAGAATATTACTTTTTATAGCTGCACCCATGTTTTTTTTGAATTATGTAGATACGGGTAATGATGCTTTGACCATACAAACTAATCCGAATCCGAAGTTAATTTTATGGGTATTACTGCCTGTGATTGTAATTACGGCAATGCCTTTGGACTCACATATTATCGCATGGAATCAGGCTATTCGTTTACCCGATTTTTTAGCTGCTTATGAAAACTGGGCGATGGCAAGGGAAGAAGAAGCTGCCGAACTCACACTTTTTTTAACCAAATATGAAAATTTCATAGAATATATCATCGGTTTACTGATTATTGCCGTTGTGCCTGCGGTGGGAGAAGAATTGCTTTTTCGTGGGGTTTTACAAAATAAAGTGAATTTATTATTAAAAAATCCGCACTTGAGTATTTGGATTACGGCTTTTATTTTTAGCTTTATACATTTTCAGTTCTATGGTTTCTTTCCAAGAATGTTATTGGGGGCTATGTTTGGCTATTTATATTGGTGGTCGGGCAATTTGGTGGTAGCTATGGTGGCACACTTTATTAACAATGGCTTTACATTGACCATGATATATTGTAACCAAATGGGTTGGACAGATTATGATTTACAAAATGCCTTTCCTATTTCCATTACAGCTATCACAACTTGTGTTTTTTGTGCTGCTATGTGGATTTTTTGGAAAAACACAACTAACGACCTACGAAATTCCTAAAATTGTACTTAACCTATACAGCATATATTGTACTTAAACTTTTAAAAATGTTTTTTAAAGAAGAACTTAGTCAAATGAGTGAATTGCAGAAACGTATGATTTCTGCTTCATTAGGGGCTTTACTGATTGTAAATAGTATTTATTGGAGTGAATGGACATATTTCGCCATATTTTTTGGTATTTGTATGTTTTCTCTATTAGAATTTTACAAACTTTTGGGCTTAGACGGCAACTTGCCTTTGCGTACTTTTGGTACATTAAACGGATTACTACTATTTTCTTTGAGTTTTTTTATAGAAAGATTTGACCTCAATACGAAGTATTATTTTTTGTGTGCGGTGTCCCTCACAGGCATTTACTTTATCAAACTGTATGTCAAACGAGATTTAAAACCTTTTGCCAATATAGCCTTTACATTTTTGGGTATTATTTATGTGGCTGTGCCTTTTTCATTGATAAATGTATCCATATTTTTTAAGCAAACTTATAGCTATCAAGTCATCTTAGGCACAATGCTTATTTTGTGGGCTTCTGACGCAGGGGCTTATTTTGCAGGTAAACGTTTTGGCAAAAGGAAGTTGTTTTACAGAATTTCTCCCAAGAAAACATGGGAAGGCAGTATTGGTGGTGGCTTAGCTGCTTTGTTTATTGGTTATGCGTTTTCATTTTTGTTTACAGACTTACCTTTGTGGAAATGGCTTTGCATCTCAATGATTATTGTGGTAGCTGGTACGTATGGTGACTTGGTAGAATCTTTGTTTAAACGCAGCATTAACATCAAAGACTCTGGCGGTGTGATACCGGGGCATGGCGGTTTCTTGGATAGATTTGACAGTTTGTTGCTGTCTGCACCGTTTATTACGGCATTTATTAAGATACTCATTGATTTTAACTAACTCTAAGCACAGACACCTTTCAACTTCTTCAGGTTATCATAAGTAGCAAGGTGCTTACTTCGCAATCATGTATTTTTACGAAAAAAGTTAAGTTTTCTTAGAAAAAAATAGGATAAATTGTATCTTTACTATTGAGTTAAAATATTTTGGATATGCCTATTATAGCAAAACGGTTCATTAATCCCTTTACAGATTTTGGGTTTAAGAAAATATTTGGGGAAGAAAATAATAAGGAATTTTTAATAGATTTCCTCAATGAATTGTTGGGTGTGGAGATTGTCAATCTTACTTACTTAAAAACAGAGAAGTTAGGTTTGGCAGAGATAGACCGCAGGGCTATTTATGACCTTTATTGTGAAAATGAGGCAGGCGAAAAGTTTATTGTAGAGCTACAACGTGCCAAACAAGAAAACTTTAAAGACCGCAGTATTTACTACGCCTCATTTCCGATTCAAGAACAAGCCAAAAGAGGCAAATGGAATTATGAGTTAAAGGCAGTGTACTTTGTGGCTATCATGGACTTTAGTTTTGATACTACAGACACAGAAAACTTCGTGCATTATGTTCAACTCATGGAAACCAGACGCAAAGAGGTTTTTTATGATAAACTATTTTTCACGTACATAGAGATAGAGAAGTTTTATAAAGAACTGCATGAATTGGAAACCCATTTTGAAAAATGGCTTTATCTATTGAAAAACTTAGCTGCCTTAGACGATATTCCTGTGGAATTGGACGATGAAACTTTCCAAAGGTTATTTAAAGTAGCTGAAATAGCCAAATACAACCCACGCCAACGCCAAAATTATAGGAACAGTGAAAAAAACTATAACGACTATATTCTGTCTTTAGATACCTACTTCAGTGATGGGTATAAAGAAGGGGTTAAAGAGGGTATTGAGAAAGGACTGCAAGAGGGTATTAAAGAAGGACAGTACCAAAAAGCCCTACAAACAGCCGAAAAATGCCTTTTAAAGGGACTCACTGTAGAAGAAACCGTAGAACTTACGGAATTACCTATTGCTGTTATTCAAGAAATAGTGGATAAATTACCGAAAAGTTAAACCTTGTTTGATAATTAAAAAAAAGCTGTAATAACTAAACCGTACTTTTTTAGTTGTTTCTATTGAAACAAAGACCAACGAACAAGAAAACTATAGACAACGGGTGTAACTAACATTGAAAACCGACTACTAATATATCGTCTGTTTGTGGGTAATTGCCTTTCCATGCTGTAATTTTTTCTAATAAAATACTTTCTTGTTTATCAAAGGGTGCTTGGTGGAGAGTTGTGAGTAAATCTCTAAAATGCTTAATCATAAACTTACGGTTATTACTACCGCCAAATTGGTCTGCATAACCATCTGTAAATAAATAAAATACGTCTTTGGACAAATACAAAATACGCTGTTCCTCAAAATGTTTGTCGTTCAAATGAGAACCGCCAATCGGATATTTAGAAGGTGCGTACTCTACCAATGCTCCATTGCGAAACTGATACACCACCCTTTTAGCACTTGCCAAAGTAATGACCTGTTCGACTATATTTATTTTCATAAGGGCAATGTCCATTCCGTCATTTACTTTGTCTTTACTCGTAACCACGCCTTGCTGTTGTAGAGTTTTTAATAAACTGTCGTCTAACTCTTTCAAAATACTTGCAGGTGAGGAAAGTTCTTGTTCATTAATAATTTTTCCTAATAAAGTATTACCAATCACCGTCATAAAAGCACCCGGCACACCATGCCCCGTACAATCTGCTACGGCAAAGAAAAATTCCTGTGGGTGATGTGGCGAAGGTGCAAAAAAGTAAAAATCACCAGAAACAATGTCTTTGGGTTGGTAAAAAATGAAGGAATTAGGAAAAATACCTTTTAGTTTTTCTTTGGGTGGTAGCAAAGCCGTTTGTATTCTTTTGGCATACCGCACACTGTCTGTAATGTGTGTATAGGCGTGTTGCAAATGGTCTTTTTGCTCTTGTAATAGGTTACTTTGTGCCTCCAGTTCTTCGTTTTTATAGGCTATTTCCGCAGTTCTTTCGGCTACTTTCTGTTCTAAATCTCTGTTAATATTTTGCTGCAATTCTTCATTAGCTTTCAGTTGTGCAATTAATTCTTCTTGTGCTTTTTGCTTTTCTTTTTCTATCAAATTACTTCTGTAGCCTAAGCCAAAGGAAAAAATTATAATTTCTACTAATACGCCTACTGAAAAAGGACTAATAGTAATTGTACCGAAAATTACTCTTATCAATTCTACATTCAAGCCATTCAAGGTTTCTACCAAGCCACCGACCAATAAAGCTGCACTACCTACTGCCACAAATAGATTGAGGCTTTTATTGACTTTGCTGCTTAATAAAATAACAGATGAAATAATACCTACTATAATGTCTATAATTAAAATACTACTAACTATCATATTAAATAAATCACTAAACATACGATTTAAGGTAGTGATAAACAGTATCATAACTACAATGATACGTAAGCATACGTAGATATTATAAAACTTATTTAGCGTAATAGATATTTTTTTGAGGCTAACAAATTGCTTAATAAATAGTAGATAAAAGATAGGTACAAAACCTAAAAGTAATGTGTGAATAGCCCATCTCTCACCTAAAAAATCTCTTAAAATGACGATATTTTCAGGGAAACTACCGATACCAATGAATAGAGCTGAAAATAAAATATATAAACTGTAATATAAATAGGCTTTATCTCTAAAAATACCTGCAAGTAGTAGATTATAGAAAAACATTAGTAGGTAAGCACCTAAAAAAAGTGCTACCGTAAAATAATTTTTAATCGCCCAATTAATATAAACGTAAGGATTAGTTAATTTAATATTTAAGGAAGCTGAATTTTGTTTTTTTATACATTTTATCCATATATGAATAATTTGTTGTTTGAGGAGAAAAAAATTGGCTCTATTGGACAAATACGAAATGGCTCTATATTTTGTGGCAATTTGGTTACCTGTAATGCTTTGTATAATTTTTCCATTCGGGTAAATAAAATAGATTTCTAATGAATCACAAGCAGGGGCAGTAAAGAAATATTCCTTGTCATAAGGGAGTACACTATAAATTTTTGTGTGTAGCCAAGTAGCATTTTCACTATCTAATAAAACTCTTTTTGTGCTATCCGCACCCACTTGTTGTAAGGGCATTTTTTGTACCTCGTTTAATGATAATAAATTGGTAGTATCTTCAAACCGATAAACAAATTGCCTAAGTACAGGGTAAATATTATGTTCTGTAATCAACTGCACATTTCGCAAACTATCTTGTGCTGATACTGTTGTAGTATGCACCAAAAAGCAATAGATACTTAGCAATAAAAGTTTTATGTTTTTCATCATGCTTTTAAAGAATAGATTTGAGAAATTGGCAAGGCAAGTAAGCAAATAGATAAAAGTAGATTTGTTTTTAGGCGAATATACAACTATTTTTTGCTATGACTTTTGTAATATTACGGTAAATTTACCAAAAAGATAACACATGAACATCATCATCACAGGGGCAAGCAGTGGCATAGGCTACGCCACCGTTTTGGCATTGGCAGCAGACCCTCGCAACTATATTTTGGCGGTAGCACGCAGCGAAGATAAACTCCAGCAGTTGGCACAAGAAGCACAACAATTACACCATAATAATAATGTAGTAACGATTGCCTTAGACCTTACCCAAAAAGATTTTTTGCCTTTGCTCAAACAAGTAGAGAAATTAGGCAACGAAATAGATGTGCTGGTAAATAATGCAGGGGGACTTGTCAATAAACCTTTCGGAGAGTTGCAAGATGAAGATTGGATAGAAATGTTCCAAACCAATGTGCTAAGTGCCGTTCATGCCACCAAACTTTTGTTGCCTTACATGGGTCAGCACCGTAGGGGTCATGTAGTTAATATTGGCAGTATGGGAGGGTATCAGGGTAGTAGTAAATTTGCAGGTTTGGCAGCCTACAGTGCCAGCAAAGCAGCTTTAGGCAATCTTACAGAGTGTTTAGCAGCAGAATATCCAGATTTGAATGTGGCGTTTAACTGTTTGGCATTAGGGGCAGTACAAACGGAAATGTTGGAAAAAGCATTTCCAAATTATCAAGCTCCAGTAAGCTGCCAAGAAATGGCACAATACATTGCATTTTTTTGCGTACATGGGCAGCAGTTCCAAAATGGTAAAATTGTTCCTTTGTCAATTACTACGCCTTAGTTGGAAAATATAACAGTGCAGATTTATGCTGGAGATAGATTTTTATTTTGGAGTAAATTAATAGTGTAGCTTCCAAAAATAGCTGTCAAGAGTAAACTTGTATTTTATTCTTGACAACAAGTTTGTAGCAGCAGTAGGAATCGAACCTACATCAAAGGCTCCGGAAACCCTTATTCTATCCATTGAACTATGCTGCCGATTAGGACTGCAAAAGTAGTATAAATTGCGAAATAATTTGCAAATTTGTTGATAAAAATTCAATCATTGCTGTTGTATGTCTAAAAACAAAGATGCCATCAGAGAATTATATGAGCAGTACGGGGTAGATGCCTACTATGAAAACAATGCACACCGTTACAAAAATCCTCATTTGCCGTATATTCAAGCCTTGTTACGTCAGAATGAAAGCCGTATTAACTATCAAAAAATTTTGGATTTGGGTTGCGGGCATGGGGAAGTTACTCGTACCCTGCAAAAAATGGGCTACCAAAATATGACTGGCTGCGACCCTTATACGCATTTGTATTACACCAAAAAGACCAAACAGCCTTGTTTTAATTTTGGTTTCAAAGAAATATTAAAAGGACAACTTACAGGAGAATACTCTGCAATCATCGCAAGTTTCTCCATGCACCTTTGCGAAGAAAAAGAATTGTATGGGCTTACCTATCGGCTATTTGCCCACTCCCCTACTCTTGTGGTAATTACCCCACACAAAAGACCAGCCTTAGAAGAAATACAAGGTGTTGAATTGGTATTAGAAGATTTTGTATTGACAGATGAAAAAGGTAAAAAAGTATTTTTAAAATCATATATTCAAAAAATATAAATTAGTTATGTCAAAAATAAAGTTAATTACTATTAATATCATTGTGTTTTTTTGCTTACTATTCTTTATAGAAGGTGCTTCATGGCTTGTTCTTAGGCTAACAAACAAAAAAAAAGTTCCTTTACATGAAAGATTAGCCTACTACCAACAACAATCTTGGTCAAAAGACTACTTGGCAGAACATCAAAAATCATTTCAATTTGATTTTCACCCTTTTGTGATGTCCAGAAAACAGCCATTTAAGGGGAAATATGTAAATATAGACAGCACAGGCTTACGTTACACTGCCTACAACAGTGCTAAAATTGGAGCTAAAAAAGTCTTTTTTATGGGAGGTTCTACCATTTATGGTACAGGCTCACCCGATAGTTTGACTATTCCATCTTATTTTTCAAAAATTTTACATCAAAAAAACGCCGATACTTCTATTGTAGCCTATAATTTTGGAGAATCAGCTTGGGTAATTCAACAAAGTTTAATTCAATTAATAGGAGAGTTACGGAGTGGAAATATACCAGATTTTGTTGTTTTTTATGATGGTGCTAACGATATGTACGCAGCGTTGCAAAATAAAAAAGCTAACTCTTTCCAAAATGCCGAAACGTATGCACAAAATATACGTCCAGATTTTAAAATTATTTTACAAAGAATATGGAAATTAATAAAAGATAAAAGTTATACATTATCATTATTTGAGCAGTTTTTTGAAAAGCCCAAATTTTCAAGTTTGACTCCACAACAAGAGCAAAATTTAGCACAAGATGTAGTAAAAAATTATTTTGCTACGTACCAACTGATAGAGGCTTTGGCAAAAAGCTATAATTTTAAATTTGCGTTGTTTTGGCAACCTACTTTGGCGGTTACTCAAAAAAGTTTGGGGAGTTATGAAAAAGAATTATTGGCTAAAGACGACAAAGTTTTAGCTAATTTTTTGAAAGTAACTACGCAATTTGTAGAAAAGGCATCTAAAGAAAAATATCCTCATTTTTACCTATTACACCATGCCCTTGATACCATTCCAGCAGATGTATTCTTTGATTTTGTGCATATCACCCCACAAGGCAATGAAATGATTGCACAAAATATGATACAGGCTTTGGAGAAAAATAAGAATTAGTAGATAAGCTATTTGTCCAACACCTTATTTATTTTAGAGCTTCTCTTTCTTCTTGTTTACCTTTTCGTAGCAATTTATCACCAAAAATTAGGGCAATAATAGCTCCTATACCTAAAATAGCACCAGTTATAGCTAATCCAATAGGGGAAATGTTGGGGTTAGCATACGCACTTGCTATCAAAAATGCTAATCCAAATCCCATAGCATATAAAAGAGCAACTATGCCTAATACAATAAGGAATGTCCCCCATATTTTCTTCTTATTTTTCTTTTTAACGATAGACCTAATAAGAAAGAACAGCCCAAACCCAAGCCAAAAAACACTAAGTAATATGTCATTATTTTGAGTTGTAGCTGTTTTTTGTGGAGAAATTGTGGTATTTTTAGTTATAATGTAGCTTGTTTGCATAAATATAATCATTACTGTATTCCCATTACGAATAATATTGCACAAACATAACACCCAAAAATTATCTAAATGTTAGAACTATTTAGATAACTTTTGGGTGCATAGAGATATTTTATGATTAAGAGAGGACTTTCTCAGACTTGAATCACGCCTACATTGTATCTTTTGGTGCTGGGTGCGTGGTTAGCAGCCTCTATACCCATAGAAATTACTTTACGAGTTTCCAATGGGTCTATGATGCCATCTATCCACAAACGACTTGCAGCGTAGTAAGGCGAAAGTTGTTCGTCATATTTGCCTTTAATTTCGTTGAATAGTTTTTCTTCATCTTCTTGGCTCAACTCTTTACCTTTGGCTTTCAAAGAGGCAACTTTGATTTGCAACAAAGTTTTAGCAGCCGATGCCCCACTCATTACTGCCAACTGCGAGGTAGGCCAAGCATAAATTAGACGAGGGTCGTAGGCTTTACCACACATGGCGTAGTTGCCTGCACCGTAAGAGTTGCCAACAATAATTGTGAATTTAGGCACAACAGAGTTAGACATCGCATTCACCATTTTCGCACCGTCTTTGATGATGCCACCATGTTCTGAACGGCTACCCACCATAAAACCAGAAACATCTTGTAAAAACACCAAAGGAATACGTTTTTGGTTACAGTTCATAATAAAACGTGCTGCCTTGTCTGCCGAATCTGAATAGATAACGCCACCCATTTGTATTTCGCCTTTCTTGGTTTTCACTACTTTGCGTTGGTTAGCCACAATGCCCACAGCCCAACCGTCTATACGTGCATAGCCACAAATGAGGGTTTGTCCGTACAATTCTTTGTAATGTTCAAACTCGGAATTATCTACTAAACGGTTGATAATTTCCATCATATCATAAGGTTTTACTCTGTCGGCAGCAGGGTAAATACCATAAAGGTCTTTTTCGTTCAACTTGGGTGCAATGGCTTTCACTCTGTCATAACCTGCCTTCGGGCTGTCGCCTACTTTGCTCATAATGTTGCGAATAGCCGTTAAACATTCTTGGTCATTGGCAAATTTATAGTCCGTAACCCCAGAAATTTCGCAGTGAGTCGTTGCTCCACCTAAAGTTTCGTTGTCTATGGTTTCGCCAATCGCAGATTTTACTAAATAAGAACCTGCCAAAAACACACTGCCCGTTTTATCTACAATCATTGCCTCGTCTGACATGATAGGCAAATACGCCCCACCCGCCACGCAACTACCCATGATAGCAGCTACTTGTAAAATGCCTTCTGACGACATGATGGCATTATTGCGGAAAATTCTACCGAAATGTTCTTTATCAGGAAAAACCTCGTCTTGCATAGGCAAAAACACCCCTGCACTGTCCACCAAATAAATGATAGGAATACGGTTTTCCATAGCTATTTCTTGTGCCCTCAAATTCTTTTTGGCGGTTATCGGAAACCAAGCCCCAGCCTTTACGGTTGCGTCATTCGCCACGATAACACACTGACGACCAGTCACATAACCCAACACAACCACCACACCACCAGACGGACAACCACCTACTTCTTGGTACATACCATCTCCCACAAATGCCCCAACCTCCAATGTAGGTTTGTCTTTGTCCACCAAAAACTCTATTCTTTCTCTTGCTGTTAGTTTGCCTTGTTTGTGTTGTTCTTCTATTTTCTTTTCGCCGCCGCCTTTATGCACCGCAGCCAATCTTTGTTTGAGAGCAAAACAAAGTTGTTTTTGTACGTCTTCGTTTTTATTAAATTCTAAATCAATTTTTTCGTGCTGTGTTGTCATTGTGTTGGTCAAGTTAAATTTTGGACAAAGGTAAGAAAAAATGCTGTTGGCTCAAGTGCTTACAGTGCTTTTGTCTGCAAATCATATTACCTTAAAATGGCTAAAAAAAATTTAATTCCTTTTTATTAATGCTTGTAAGCATTAATAAAACTAGTTAAACATCTATCAACTCATCTCCTTGTTCCAACATTCCTGCTACTTCATATACTATTACGCCCTTACTACTCACTTTGAGGTTCAACATTCCTTTTTCCTGCATTTTATTCAATAGTTTGTCAGCTTCTGAGGCACTTAATAAAGTAGTAACAGAACTTGCTTGAGCTACGGTAATTCGTCCACCACTTTTCAAAGCTAAATCCCAAATCAATTTTTTCTTTTCATATAACCTTTGTTCTTTTAAATTCTTTTGGGCAGTATAAACTAACCATACACCCGAAACTACAGGCAAAAACCCATAAAAAACACCAAAGAAAGAAAACTTGCTAATGTTTCTTTCCCTTCATTGAGCTGTACGACTCCGCCAAAAGGAAGAAAAGCACCCAATACAATGAATCCGATACCACAATAGTAGCGTAAATGTTGCGAAAGTTTCATCATTGAAAAATGATTGTAAAAAATAAAGCATTGTACCTGTAGAACGGACTTCAGTCCGTTTTTATATATTATTAGGTAAGTAAGTGGAAATAACTAAAGTGCATTCGCCTTTAGGCGAATAACTTGATAGTCAATGTATTCGCCTAAAGGTGAATGTACTATTTTCTTGTCCGAATAGCATTGGATTAAAGTCCGTTCTACATTGTTTGACGTTACGTTCAGGTATAAATATTTCGTTCCTTCTTTCAAAATCTATCAATGATATTTTATTTCTTTGGAAACCATAAATAAATACCAAAGCACAATGATTAATTAGTAAACTTTAAATTAAAAATTATTTTAAGTCATTAATTAGCAATAAGTAAGAGTAACTAATTAATTGATAATATTGTAGCACAGACTTTAGTCGGGGATGCCTAATCTGTAAGTATTTGATTATCAAAAAATTACATACTATGAGTCCCCGACTAAAGTCTGTGCTACATTTATTTTTTCCAATTACTTATATTGAAAAAAGTCTAATAGTACAGACAGGAAAAAACAAAAAACACCCACAACTTTCTTAACTGTTGTGGGTGTTTTTTAGTCCATTTCTTCTTCGGCTTCATTTGCCAAAGCAACTTTATCACTACTTTTAATCTTTTCAATAAACACTTTGGCAGGTTTAAAGCTGGGTACATAGTGTTCTTTGATTTCGATAGCAACTTTTTTAGAGATGTTACGCCCTATTTTGGCAGCACGTCTTTTATTGACAAAAGAACCAAATCCTCTGATGTAGATATTCCGTCCTTCTGCCATATTGTTTTTCACAACAGTAAAAAATGCCTCAACGGTAGTGGTAACGTCTTCTTTGCTGATACCTGTTTTGTCGGCTATCTCTGCGATGATGTCGGCTTTTGTCACGTTATTGTCGGTTTAAAGGGTTATAAACTGCTAATAATCAATACTTTCTGCTGCAAATATACAGTTCCTTTTCAGATTTGCAAACATAATTGTAAGATTATTAGATAGTTAGCTTATTCATTGTCCAAAGTAAAGAAGAAAGCAACTTAACCCACCAACGAATTGACCAAATCTATATACCCTTTTTCGGCATCTGCGTTGGCTGTTCCTTTGAGTTTTGCCCATGCGTCATACTTAGCTGCCCCTTTAAAATCAAACATACTTGGGCGTGAACCTTGCACATCGCCTTCGGTAGCTTGTTTATACAAGGCGTATAGTTTCAAAAGCACGTCATTAGAAGGTGCATCTGACAAGGTTTTAATTTTTTCTGCTGCGTTTTTGAATGCGTCTGACATAAGAAAGATGATTAAAATGTGAAAGAATAAGATTTTTGAAACCCCACCTTTCCCTCCACACTTTGAGAGGGTTTTGTAAGGTTACTTAAAAGTTTTTGCTGCAAACTTCTTTACAAATATAACAAAATTATAGGGATTGTATAAGGTATGATTAAAAGCCTTAATTTTGCAGCCTAAAAAATTAATTGAACCCCAACATGAAAAAGAATACCATTTATATTAGTGCCTTACTGTTGTTTGTGGCTGCCCTGTTCCTAAATACATTGGGCAACCAGTTTGTCAATTATGATGACGACCAATTTATCTTGAATAACTCTTTGATTAGAGAGTTTTCATTCAAAAGTATTTACGATATTTTCGTTACTTACTGGGATTTTTCTACCGTTTACAGACCCTTAGTTTATACGGCTTATGCCTTAGAATACCAATTATGGGGGCTTTCGCCTACAGGCTACCACTTGGCAAGTTTGTTGTTACACTTGGTCAATGTCTTTTTGTGTTTCAAACTCACCCAAAAATTGTCGGGTACAAGTTCTTTGGCGGTGGTCGTGGCTTTGTTATTTGCTATTCACCCTATGCGAACAGAGTCTGTGGCGTGGGCATTGGCACAAGCAGACGTATTGTATGCAAGTTTCTTTCTGTTCGGTTTGTGGGCTTATCTAAAATCTTTTGAAAACCCCAATCAGTTGCCAATTTCTGCCAAAAGACTGCATATCATTACATTCATAGCTTTTTTAGGGGCTGTTTTCTCAAAACCTACGGCTATTGTCTTTCCTGCGGTGCTTACGTTGTTGGACTTGTATAAAGGTAAAGAAATAGGTAATTTTTCACAAAATAGTTTTCAAACCATTATTCGTTCTACGGTAGGTAAACTTCATTTTTGGGTCGTGAGTGCAGGTATGGCTATTATTACGGTCATGGTACAAAGCAAATTTCCTGCAATTACGGTCAATCAATTTTCGTTTTTGGAAAAAATCGTAGTTGTTTTCTATTCAATTTCTTTTTATCTCCTCAAATTGTTTTTGCCTATGGGCAACAATCCGCATGTATTGTTCCCCACACAATTAGAGTTTCAACATCACTTGATTGCCTTGTTATTGCCCACAGTCATAGCCCTACTATTTTTCTTCAAATCTCAACGCAATATTACTCTTTTCGGCTTTTTGTTTTTCTTTCTCAATATTATTTTGGTAGCCAATATCATGGGCTTTGGACGTACCATTGTGGCAGACAGATACACTTATTTGCCTCATATTGGTTTGCTTTGGGCTATTTTATTACCTATTTGGGAAAAAAACAAACAATCTATGGTTTTATGGGGTGTAATAGGTGTGTACGGAGTTTGGTGTAGTTTCAGCACCTTCAAACAGAATACAGTTTGGTTCAATAGTTATACATTATGGAACACCGTAATTACCCACCAACCCACTAACCATTTGGCGTATTTTTCGAGGGCAAATATGTTTAGAATGGAAAACAAATTGGCAGAGGCACAGCTCGACTATGACAGAGCCATTAGCCTACAAACCCAAGACCACACCTATTACACCAATAGAGCTTTGACCAAAACAGCTTTGCAAGATTTTACAGGAGCAAAGGCAGATTTTGATAAAGCATTGAGTATCAACCCTTACAGTTCGGATATTTATAAAAACAGAGCTTTGTTCTTTTATTTTACCAATAATTTTGCTGCTGCCGAACAAGATTTGACTAAGGCGTTGAGCATCAGAACAGATGACCCCGAAATTTATCACTACAGAGGTATTATGTCGTTTCAGTTAGGCAAGCAAGAACAAGCCTGTGAGGATTGGAGAAAAGCAGCCCAAATGAATTTTCAGGAGAGTATAGATATGATGGTGGGAAGGTGTCAATAATTCAAGGAAGTTTTGAACCTCACACAGACTACAAGTCTTTGTGAGGTTAGTTTTATAGAACAACGAATAGTGCTAAAATGTACAAACTATTGGTAAATAAATATCAGCTAAACTTAAAATCATTAGCCCTAACATTTTAAGAGCTATAGGGCTAATGATTTTCAAGAGTATCTTAAAGAATTTCCACCTCAAAATGAAGATTAAGTTTTTCTGCAATACTTTGTAGGCGTTTTTGCTTGCTACTTAAACTTGCATGAGAATTAAAAAAAACACCTTGGATTTCGACCAAACCTCTTTGCTGGACAACTTGTGTAAATGCAGTTTTATCTTTATTGGCTATGCCTTTAATAGCTAATAAATGCCAAGTTGGTGTTGCCAATGAATACATTTTTTGTAAGGCATTGATAAATTGTGCTTTTTGATTTTTGCCTTCCACAAGCTCACCTTCTACTTTCCACACATACTCCGTACTATCTTGAGCATTGGCAGCATTCGGCAATAATTTGATGATTTGGTCTGCTATAAACTCTGTACGGTCTGTTATCTGTTGGCTTGTCCATTGGTCTTGCGAAAAGTAATTTTCTCTTTCGTAGTTCCAAATTGTGTATTCTTGTAGTTTTGCTTTTTTCTCCGCAAAAGGTTTATTAGACAAACTCGAATTTAGTTTTTGGGTCAGCAAAGTCAAATTACCAATCGTATTACTTAGCTTTTTAGTTTCCTCAAATTCCTCATCAGACAAATCACTTTGTTCTGCTTTTTGCGGAAAAATATGTTCTATGCTCAAATCTTCAAAATTTGTATAGCCCAATTTCCCTTCTGAATGTTGGTAAATTGCCAACCAAATAAGATAACGGACTAAATCTCGTCTTCTATTTTCATATATTTCATATTCCAATAAACGACTCTTAAAGTCCTCGTCATTGTAAAATGGCGTAGCCTTTAACTTCACTATTTCATTAGCAATCTTTTGAGGTAATTCATTTTCATCTTCAAAATTCTCTAACAATTTGATAAGTGTAGGTAAGGTTTTATTCGGAAATTTCCGTTCATGTACCACCAAACGCAATGTGTAAGAAGCCAAAAGTAAAATAATGTTCTCCAACGTATCTTTCTGTATTTTCTTGTTGTCAAACAATTCAAAAGCCTTTAAAATCAAAGGTGTGGAAACAAAAACATCACAATAGTTAATAATTTTTAGCCCAATTTTTATAGTAGAATTATATTTGATAACATCTATTTTATCAGGAAAAATGATAATATCAAAAAAATTTTTATACTTTTTCAATTTATCAAACAGGGCAGCAATAGAATTATTCTCTAAAAACTTAGTTAAAAACTCTTTCATTTCAGGATAAATACGGTCTTGATGAATCGTATCTGGACGAGTTACGTTGGCAAATAAAAAGTATTTTAAAAAATTAGAGAAACTGTGTTTGATTTTCTGTTCTGCCAAATCCTCAAAATATTTTTCTAATGGATACCAATTATTTTCGTACACCTGCATTTCACCAACTTTCTTGATTTGAGGCATCATAAACAAATAATTGCGTATTAAATCACTGCTATCCAACTGTTTACCACGAGAGTTAAGAGTTTCGAAAATCGTATTTGCGTCTTCGTTTTCCTCTAATTCTATGTCTATAAAATTTAGATTTTGAGTAAGTTTATCAAAAATTGTTCCTTCAAAATCTTCTGTTGGCTGAAACTTTTTATTGAACTCATTTAACTCTTTCTCAAAAAAATTAACCACTTCAACTAAGGTCTTTTCTTGAATTTCAGCAGGTACAAAATTTTCTTTATAAAAACCTAATACAAGATTTTCAAATTCTTTAAGGTTGTTATTCTTATTACTAAGTTTAAATCGTGTTTCTTGCGACCCGTCACGTTTAGTAACCACAAGGTAGTCTTTAATGATATTTTCATAAAAATATTTATTCCCTACATTATGTTTTTTAGTCCATTTTGCCAATGCCAACAACAACAAAGAAATCGTTGTCAATCTCTGTTGTCCGTCAATTACAATTAGCTCTAAGCCTTTTTTTTGAATGACAACAGAGCCAATAAAGTGGTGTGTATTTTTATCAATTACTAATTTGAGGTCGTTGAAAAGTTCTTCCCAATTTTCCTTTTCCCAACTGTAAGCTCTTTGGAAAGGCGGAATCACAAAATTAATTCCTTGAATGGGCATTTTTGAGTGAATGGAGGCTTTGTTTACGTGCATAAATTTTATTAGTTCAAAACACCTGAAATAAACAAAAGATTGCTTGTTTAAAAAAATAAAACTAACAAAATTATTTTTAGAATAGAGGTTATTAAGGTCTGTAGCATAGACTTTAGTCTGTGCCTGTAATACATTGCTAATCAAGTAA
Source organism: Cytophagales bacterium (assembly GCA_947457925.1). Taxonomy (GTDB): domain Bacteria; phylum Bacteroidota; class Bacteroidia; order Cytophagales; family Thermoflexibacteraceae; genus JAAFKA01. Next base: position 50,311 of record CANGYA010000006.1, read on the forward strand.
TTACTACACAGACTAAAGTCTATGTTACAAAACCTTAATAATCTCTAATAGTAATATTTTAATTAGACTTTCCTTCAACTACTTTATAGCCTTTTCTGGTTAAATTTCCTTAAGTCTTTTGTTACACTTTATATTACTTCTACCTTTACATACATAGTCGTATCTACTTTTTTATCACAAATTTATGAGCCACTTAGACTGGATAGTATTATTTGCTACCCAACTTTACATTATTGGCTACGGTGCATACCGCAGCAGAGGTGCAAAAAAAGACATGAAAAGCTACTTATTGGCAAACAACCAACTAAGTTGGCTCACCATAGGCATTTCTGTCATGGCAACGCAAGCAAGTGCCATTACGTTTTTGTCTATCCCCGGACAGGCTTTTTATGACGGCATGGGTTTTGTTCAAATTTACTTTGGCTTGCCTTTGGCTACGGTGGTGCTTTGCCTTACTGTTGTGCCTATCTACAAAAAATTAGGGGTTTACACCGCCTACGAGTATCTGGAGCAACGGTTTGACCTCAAAACAAGGGCTTTGGGGGCTGTGCTGTTTTTGGTGCAGCGTGGACTCTCTACAGGCATTACCATTTATGCCCCTTCTTTGGTACTTTCTACGGTGCTGCATTGGGATATTAATTGGACAATCATCATTACAGGCACTATCGTAACCATTTACACTGTTTTAGGTGGCACAAAAACCGTAAGCTATACCCAAATGCAACAAACTGCCATTATTTGGATTGGTATGTTTACAGCTACTTACATTCTTATTTCACACCTGCCCGACAACCTTTCTGTAACAGACGTGGCTGCGGTAGCCCAAGAAATGGGTAAAATGGAATGGGTAAATTTCTCATTAGACCCTGCCAACAGATATACAATTTGGTCGGGACTATTAGGCGGATTCTTCTTGTCTTTGTCATATTTTGGCACAGACCAATCGCAAGTGCAACGGTATTTAGGCGGAGAAACTTTGAAAGAAAGTCGCATGGGTTTGATTATGAACGGCATTATCAAAATACCTATGCAGTTTTTTATCTTATTTATTGGTATTTTATTATTTGTTTTTTACCAATTTGCCCAACCCAAATTATTTTTTAATCAAAACGAAGTAGATGCCGTTTATCAGTCTTCTTACCAAACAGAATACCGTTTGTTAGAGCAAAAATTTGAGGCAACTGTTAAAGCAAAAAAAGAAAAAATAGTGGCTTATCAACAAGCCACAGATGAATTGGAAAAAGCCCAAATAGGCAAACAACTCAATACATTGGAGCAAGAAAGTAAGGAACTTCGCAAAAAAGCCATAACCATTATCAAAGCTAACCACCCAAAGGCAGATGCCAAAGATTCGGACTATGTATTTATTAGCTTCATTATGAACTACTTACCTATGGGGCTAATAGGCTTGTTGGTGTCCGTAATGATTTCCGCCTCTATGTCGTCCACTGCATCAGCCTTCAATGCCTTAGCCTCTACGAGTATTGTAGATGTTTACAAAAGATTGATTCAACCCGCAGCCACCGAAGAACACTATGTAAAAGCCTCTAAGTTTTTTACTATTTTTTGGGGAGTTATCTGTATTTTCTTTGCAATTTTCGTGAGCCGTTTAGACAATATGGTGCAAGCTGTGAATATCTTAGGCTCTTTGTTTTATGGTACGGTATTGGGAATTTTCTTGGTAGCTTTTTACATAAAACACATTCGGGGCAATGCCGTATTTTGGGCTGCGGTAGTGTCTGAAGCTATTATATTAGCCAGTTTCTATTTCTTGGGCGACAAAATTGCCTACTTGTGGTACAACTTGATAGGCTGCGTATTAGTGATGCTCTTGGCGTGGTTGTTTGAAACCTTGTACCCGAAAGAAACCTAATTGGGATAGTCTTGATTAAAAAATATGGTAGTGTTACAGAATGTATGCTGCATTTATGCGGCATTTTTTCGCCAAATATAAGCTTTAATAAACCCATAGTGCATATCATCTTTTTTAGAAAAACATATTGTTTTACGGCATAATCTCTCGATATGTGTACGAAAATTTAGATTTTGTCTTTCAATTTTTTGAGTTTTAGCCTTACCAACAATATGTTTTTCCTTAGGA
>CANGYA010000007.1 GCA_947457925.1 Cytophagales bacterium
ACAGTAACGTGGACAATACAAGAAACAGCCCAACAACTCGACGAAGTTGTGGCATTAGGCTATCAAAGTGCCAATGAAAAACCTGTAACTATAGGCAAAATTGGAATTAAGCCGATGGATTTACCACAAAGTGTAAGTATCTTAAACAGACAAGTTTTAGAAGACCAAATGGTGGTACGCATGAGTGATGTTTTGATGAATACTAATGGTGTCTATATTTCAGGAGCTACGGGAGGTTATCAAGAGGAAATTTCGGGGCGTGGCTTTGCTTTTGGCAGTTCCAATACCTTCAAAAACGGTGTCCGTTTCTTCAATGGTATGATGACCGAATTGAGTGGCGTAGAAAAAGTAGAAGTTTTGAAAGGAAGTGCAGCTATTTTGTTTGGCAATGTGGCTGCGGGTGGTGTCCTCAATTTGGTTACGAAAAAGCCCAAATTCAATTTTGGAGGCGAAATAGACCTAAAAATAGGTAGTTTTGGCTTAATCCGTCCTTCTTTTGATGTGTATGGAGGTATAGGTAAAGGCGAAAAAGTAGCATACCGCCTCAACGGTAGCTATGAATCGGCAAATAGTTTTAGAAATGGCGTGAGTTCAGAAAGGTATTATTTCAATCCTTCTTTGTTATTCAATATCACTAAAAAAACTTCTTTGGTCGTAGAAGTTGATTATGTAAATGATAGACGTACTCCAGATTTTGGGGCTGGTATCATCAATTACAACATTGTGAATGTACCAAGAGAGAAGTTTTTGGGTGTTTCGTGGAGTTATTTCAAAGCTCAACAAGCTGCTGCTACAGCTACTTTGACACACCAATTTAATGAAAATTGGAAAATTTCGGCAATAGGTGCTTATCGTTATTATGCTACAGACTTATTCTCGAATACTAGACCAAATACAGGCACTGCCATCACAAAAGAAGGTTTGTGGATTCGCAACTTGCAACGCAGCGAAGTAAATGACAAATATTATTTTGGACAAATTGATGTTACAGGCAGATTTAAAACAGGTTTTATTCAACATCAGTTGTTAGTGGGTGGAGATATTGACCAATATTATACAGATACGGAGAATTACAACGCATTCAATCGTTATGATACGGTCAATGTTTTTGGCACAAAAGAATACAAAGTGCGTACAGATATACCTACACTTACTCGCAACACTCGTACTTCTGCACCTATCAATCGGGTGGGTGTGTATGCACAAGATTTATTGAGTATTACGCAGTATATCAAGTTATTAGCTGGTTTGCGTTATACTTACCAACAAACCAACAGTGAGGTTTATACCTATAGCACACAAAAAACAACAACATCTACAGCTTTTGATGGTGCTTTTACGCCTCGTTTGGGATTGGTGGTACAACCGACTAAAAATCATGCTATTTTTGCAAGCTACGCCAATTCGTTTACGTTAAACACAGGTGTTGATGTAAATGGGAAAGCCCTTGCACCTTCTTACATAGACCAAATAGAAATTGGTGTAAAAAATGAATTATTAAAAGGTAAATTATCTTTAAACGCAACTATTTATCAAATTACAAACAGCAATCTTGCACAAATGTCTTTGGCAAATGGCAATACCAACTCAAATATCAGAGAATTGGCAGGCGAAGTACAAAGCAAAGGTGTAGAAATAGATATTGTTGGTCGTCCTTTGAGCAATGTATCTGTAATGGCGGGTTATAGCTACAATGAAACTCGTTATGTCAAAAGCAATACTTTTGTAGAAGGTAGTTTATTGCGTTACAATCCTAATCATACGGCAAATATCAGTGCTTTTTATCATTTTACTTCAGGCAGATTGAATGGCTTGAAAGTAGGTTTTATGGGAATGTATTTTGGTGAAAGATATGCTGGTCGTTCTACTCGTGTGCAAGTGAATAATGATACTTTCCGCCTTATTGGATTGCCAGCTTACACACAAATAGATGCAACCGTGGCATATACCTTCAAAAAGATAACAGTAAGAGGCAAAATAGCCAATATTTTCAACGAATTGAGTTACAATGTGCATGACGACAACAGTGTCAATCCAATTGCACCAACCAATTACCAATTAAATTTCTGTTACAAATTCTAAATAATCTTGTGTAAGGTGCTACTAAAAAGTAGTTTTACAACAAGTCTTCATCTTTTAATTCAAAAGTTGTACTTCAACCTATACGGTTTTTAAAACCCTATAACTTGGAGTACAATTTATTTACTTTTTTATCTTTTTTCAATCATGAAATTAAACAGCAGAAACATTCACAGAGATTTAGGTTATTTTTATGTAGGGCTTATTATTGCATTTGCTCTTTCAGGCATTTTTTTGAACCACCGCCAAAATTGGCATCCCGATAAATATACTACTGAAGTCAAGGCAATTACTTTTCAAGTTCCACAAGACGAAAAAGCCATTACAGATGAATTTGTAGAAGGAATGACCAAACAGTTGGGCATCGCAGGCAAACATCGCCGTTTTATGGTGCGTAAAGGACAACTTCGGGTGGCTTACGAAAAATATGATGTAGAAATAGACATTAAAACAGGGCAGGGAGAAATAATTTCGTTTATTAAAACTCCCGTTGTAGGGCAAATTATACAACTGCACAAAGACACTTCGGCATGGTGGATTTACTATTCAGATGTTTTTGGTTTGTCTATGATTATCATTGCCGTTACAGGTATGTTTATTGGCAATGGGAGATTTTCTTTCAAAGAAAGAGGTTGGAAATTGGCGTTGGCAGGGCTTGTGTTTCCTCTTATATTTTTATTCTTATTGTCTTAGAGTTTTTGGTAGTGGTAAAATATATGGTTATCTAATTCATTATCAATAAATTAGATAACCATATATTTTACCACTACCTGTTTTTTCTTTTATACAGTAAGCTATGGTTAAAAAAGCTATATATCTATATGTTTTTCAATATGATTTATGCAACTTAAAACACAATTATTGGCAATACTATTATTGTGGTATTATTTACCTTTACAAGCATGGGAAAAATATGATATTTTGACCCCTCTGAATAACCAAATGGTAAATAAAGGAGATAATGTAGAGCATCAACTCATTTTAAAGAATGGTAAAAAGTTTAGTCATGTAAAAAAGTGGTATTTCTATAAAGAGCATATCATAGGCTACACTTGGAAATTTATGGGAGAACGCAAACCTGATAGTTTAACTTATTTTGTAGTGGAGGAAAGAAGTGGCAAATCCGTAGAGTTTTACAGAGAAGATACTTGGCAGGAACATTTAAAAAAGAATGACTTAGTACCACATTATTACACCCGTTGGCACTATGATAATTGGCAACAAAGTAACTTACTCATTAATGTTTTGTATATTATTATAGTATTATTAGCTTTTGGTATCTATTCAATGATTGGATTTTTATTAATTGTTTTTTTAGTTTATAAATTATTAAAAGCTCGAATACTATCATTCAAAAAGATGTTTATATTTTTTTTATTATGCTTTACATTTTTAGTTATACTTGATGTCCTCACTAGGTTGTACCCACAAAGTATATAGCATCTTTCGCCCAAAAACACGAATCTCTCAAACTTAACAGAAATAATTATTTGACAATTTGGCATGAGTTAATACAATTTTCAAACCTACCGTACCGAGAACCCTTACGCCATCTCCCTTAAATCCACTGCCACCACTCTTGAAACTCCCTGTTCTATCATGGTTACGCCATACATAATATCCGTACTTGCCATTGTACGTTTATTATGTGTAACAATAATAAATTGTGAATTATCCGAAAATTTACGAATAATATTATTGAATTTATCAATATTGGCATCATCAAGCGGAGCATCTACCTCATCAAAAATACAGAACGGTGCAGGGCGTAATAAGTAAAATGCAAACAAAAGAGCCGTAGCTGTTAAGGTCTTTTCTCCACCCGATAACTGATTGATAGTCAAGGGTCTTTTGCCTTTGGGTTTGGCTACAATATCTATTTTAGACTCCAAAGGGTCATTCGGTTCTACCAACACCAAATCACAAGTATCGTCTTCTGTAAACAGAGTACGGAAAGCATTTTGGAAATATTCACGTATCTTATGAAATGCCTCTAAAAATGTACTTTGGGCTACTGTATCTATTTCTGCAATGGTACTTAACAAAGAATTTTTGGCTTTTAGTAAGTCATCTTTTTGTGCAATAATGAAGTCGTGCCGTTCTTTTATCTCATTGTACGCCTCCATTGCCATAGGGTTAATAGAACCAATTTTTTCTAATTGTTCTTTTGTTTGTTTTAGTGTAGCCCGCAGTTCCTCCTCCGACAAAGGACTTAGCGTAACTTCGCCTTGCATCAACTCGTCCAAATCTATTTGAAACTCTACAGAAAGCCTATCTTTTACAGAAACTAACTGCAATTTACCTTCATTCAAACTACTTTGCAGGTTCATCAACAATGTATCCAAATGGTCTTTGCTGCGTTGTGCCTCCCGAATTTGCTTTTCTACTTCAGCTATACTTTCTCGGCTGGCGTAATAGTCCGTTTCGGCTTCGCTTACCCCTTTTTCTATTGCTATTTTTTCTGCATACAAATTTTCCAATTCATCTTCCGCCACTTCGCTATGGATAGATAATTTTTCTGCCTCTTTGCTTACCCCTTCCAAATCAACTTGGTTTTGTGCAATTCTTTTTTCTCCTGCCGTAATGCTGCCTTCTTTTTGTGCAATGTCTTTACCCAAATTTTCCACCCTATTTTTTTGTTGGTAATACAACAAATTTTGTTGGTTAAAAGCATTATTTTTCTGGTTTTGCACCTCATTGCTACTCGCCAAAGCCTGTTGAGTGCTATTCACTTGTGCTTCTATGGTTTTTAGTTCTTCGGTTAATTGCTTTACAAGTGGTTCGTTATCAAGTATTTCTTCTTTTAGTTCCGTTAATTTTTCTTCAATATCTTCTTTCCGCAAAGCATTGTTGCGTAGCATTTCTGCATACTGTTCTTGTTTGGTATAAACCGCAATAATTTGCTGCTGCAAAGCTGCTATTTGTCTTTGTTTTCGTTGTAGTTCGTCTTTTTGGGTATTAGTGCGTAGGTTTTGTAATAATTGGTTATCTTGTTTTAGTACCAAATCTTTTGCTTGCCATTCTGTCTTGAGTTGCTGAATTTCCTCATGCAATTTTTCCAAATTTTTTGCCCTACCAATTCGTTTACCCTCAAACAACCCCACCGAACCACCCGAAAGGCTATAAGGTCTTTTGATAATTTTTCCATTTTTTGAGATTAAAGTATAAAATTCCTCTAACTCCGCAAGTGGGGTTATGCTGTCATCATCATCAATCAAAACATTTGACAATAACAACTCAAAAAGGCTTTTATATTTTTCGTCAAACTCTATAATTTGCAAAGCTGCCATTGTTTCTGCCAAATTGTTTGGCAACTCCGTTGGCAATGTTTGTGCGTCTTTGTTGGGTATTCTATCCAAAATAAAAAAACTTGCTTTGCCTTTCCCACTACTATCTAACAAACTAATAGCTTGCAATGCAGTTGCTTCATTATCAACTACATAGTAATTCATGTAAGGCTCTAAGAAATTCTCAATAGCTACTCTATATTGTGGCTCACAAGTCAAAATATCTGACAACAGAGGAGCATTTTTCAACTGACCACCTTCTTTTTTCAGAAACTTGATAGCCTCTGGAAAACCCTCCAAATTATCTATCAAAGACTTTGTTAAATTGTATTCATTCTGTAAAGCATCTATTCGGCGATTGACTTTTGCCAAGTCATCTTTTTGTTGTTCTATGCTTTGTTGCTTTTCAATGATTTGTTGTTGGCGATTTTCTTCGGCTGCGGTCAGGTCTTTCAACAACTGCTCTTCGGCTGCCAATTCTTCTTTTAGGTCAATGATTTTGTCCTCAAATTCGGCTAAACCTGCACGTTGTTGCCCTTCCAAAGACGCATTTTTTTCTAATTCTTGTCGCAAAGAATTGTATTGTACTTGACTGATTTCCAAGTTTTTACGCAAACCAAATAGTTCATCTTGCTTTTTGCGAAACAAACTACTGTATTGTTGCACACTTTGTTGTAAGTTAGCCGATTGCGTTTTGCTTTCTTCAGTGGCGGTTTTTAGTGCTTCTACTTGCACTGCCATTTCTGCCAATAGTTGTTCGGCTGCTATCTTTTCGGCTTGCAAACTTTGTAGTTGTTCTTGGTACATAGTTGTTTGTTTTTTGTCTGCAAACAACTGGTTTTCAAGGTTTTTCTGCTTTTCTGCCAAATATTTAAGCTGTTCGGCTCTTAGTTTTTTATCACTTTCGTATTGGCGAATACGGTTGGTGTGTTCTTGCAAAGTTTTTTGGCGAGAAGTATATAACTTTTCTTTGTCCAATACTACTTTTTTAATACCTTCAATACTATTTTCTTTTTCTTCAATCTGCTTTTGTAGCTCTTGGCGTTGTTGTGTTTCTGTGTGTAGTTGGGCTTGTAGTCTTTGTACTTTTTCGTTTTGAATACTTACCACTTTTTTACCTAATTCAATACTTTGTTGTTTGTAAATCTCCTTGATTTGGTAATATTTTTCGGCTTGTTTTGCTTGCCTTTCCAAAGTTTTCATGTTTTTGGCAATCTCAAATAGCAAATCTTCTACCCTTGCCAAGTCTGCATCTGTATCTTCCAGTTTTTTAAGAGTTTCTTTTTTCCGCACCTTGAATTTTGAGATGCCCGCAGCCTCCTCAAACAAGCCACGTCTTGAATTGTTGTGGTCATTCAGTATCTCATCAATCATTTTCAACTCAATGATAGCGTAGCTGTCCGAACCGATGCCCGTATCCAAAAACAAATTGTGAATATCTTTTAAACGGCACGTAACGCCATTAAGCAAATACTCACTGTCACCTGTGCGGAACAGCTTGCGGGTAATAGTAACCTGCGAATATTCGGTAGGCAATACCGCCTTGTGGTTGTCAAAAGTCAGCGAAACTTCTGCAAGTTGGGTAGGTTTACGGTCTTTTGTGCCATTGAAAATGACATTTTCCATCTTGTCTGACCGCAAGTTTTTGGTTTTTTGTTCGCCAAGCACCCAACGAATAGCATCGATGACATTGGATTTTCCGCAGCCATTCGGTCCTACAATGCCTGTGATGCCTTTGTCAAAGTTGATAACTACTTTGTCGGCAAAAGATTTAAAGCCTTTGATTTCGAGTTTGGTGAGTAGCATATAGATAGCATTAACCCAAAATACGTTTATACTTTCTTTTTAAGAAATAACTTGCTTTTAAACAATTCATAAATTGATTAAAAGTTGTATCATCAAAAGTAGCTTGTAAATAAGTATTTGGATATTCTACTAATAATTCCGAAGTATCATAAATATTGTCCCAGCTAAAAACCACATACGTTGTTTTATTGAAGGCAAAAGGTTTTCCATCAGGTTTTGTTCCTATGATTTTATCTTTTTCAAAAACATACATAGAAAAATTTTGACCATCATTCACACAACCTATTTGTTTATATTCATTGGGTATGTGGGTATCTTGTGAAGTGGTAAGTGTATAAACTATTGAAGTATTGTTTTCAACAGCTAATACAAGCAATAATTTATCATTAATATTACCATTCTTAAATTCATAATGAGGAACAAAGAGGATATTTTTAGCTGACAACATAACTAATTTTTACGTAAACTTTGATGAAATTCTAAAGCATCAAATGCTGCCTTATAGATACTTTGCTTCATTTTATCACCATCTAATAAGGTGGCAAGTTCTAATACATAATTTGATTTTCCGTTTTGTAATGAAAAAAGTAAATCTAAGTTATGTGTATTAACAGTCCTATGCCAGAGTGTATCTTTTTGATGTAATAATTCTTCCAACTTATTTCCAGAGTAGTTACCATATTCCTTAATAATAGTGTCAATTAAGTTCATTTCTGCATCACTAAATTCACCATCATCAAATTTTTTATTAGCAATAATAATACTATTATTTTTTGATGGTTTTTCAACAGAAATATACTCTTTGAAAGGCGAATTTTCTATATTATTAACATTATCAAAAATGTCTTCTGCAACGGGACCATGTACCCAAGCCTTGTATTCCAGCCAAGTTATAGGGACACCATAAGTCTTTATTGCTGTTTCATCTATAATATACAACAACTTTAAGGCTTTGGTTTTATACAGTTTATCAACATTTTCCGCCAAATAAATGAGCAGATTACCTATTTTATCCGTTTTTAAACTTTCAAACATAAAGAGTAAGAGTTTGTATAAACAAAGATACAAAAATAAATAATGATTTTGTAGCTAAATTGATAGAAATTTTGTCGGCAAATGATTTAAAGCCTTTGATTTCGAGTTTGGTGAGGAGCATTTTGATGTGTAATAATTATTTCAAAAAAGGCTGTATAACAGTAACTCCATTTTGCTCCTTAAAACCTTGATGTTTGTATCTTACATTGTCTTTTTCAAGTTCTGTAATATACCTTTTAACACTTTTATCAAATAAAATAGCTATTTGTTTAAAATGAGTAAGTTCATATCCATAATACAAATTGATTAACTCAATGAAATAGGCGACAATAGCTTTTGTGCTTTTAATTTTTTCGGGAATGTGTTTTGCCTCTTCTGATTTCATTTCTATCAAAAGAATATAATTATTAGTACCAATTTTACAAAAAACCAAGTAGTCACATTTTTTATGTGCATGGTGCTTACGTTTCTCCTCTATTTCGCCTTCACAATTTCTAATTAACCCATTAGGACGTAAAAAATCTCGACGGTCTGCATCTAACTTTATAGCAGCATAAACCTCATCTATACCATTAATCTCAATAGAAAGTAGTTGAGTGTTATTATTCTCCAAAGGTTTTTCAATCAACATGAGGCTTTTAGAAGGTGCATAAAAACTTGCCCCTTCAAATGCCTCCTCATGAATAAGAACATCAAAAATATCTTGTAATTTCATAGTTATTCTTCTTCGGGTAAGGTGTCTAAATAAGAATAATAAACCATGTCCGAAACCTCATTTTGTTGGCTAATCACCTCGTCTATACTATCCGTTTCTATGCCTTTGTTGGTAATCGGAATATTCGTAATAGTGTGGTTACCAAAGTGATAAACAGCTACTTTGTCGCCAGACAAAGTGCTGTTTTCTTGATAAGCATAGCGTTGCAACAAGTCCGTTTTGCCCTCAAAATCTCTGTTAAGGATTATCAAGGTACTCAATTCTCTCAAAATATAATCACTATGCGTACTCACCACAATCCGAATACCTCTGTTCACCATTTTTGCCAAGAAACGGGCTATTTGGACTTGTGTTTTGGGGTGTAGGTTAATTTCGGGTTCGTCTATCATCAAAACATCTCCCTCTTGTGCCAAATGCCGTAGGTAAATCACTACACCCGACCAAGATTTGACCAAAGAAGAGGTAAGGTACAAAGGAATTTGGCTTGCCTCCTTAGTGGGCTGAAACTGCAAATCTCCAAAAGCAGAAACCCCTACACCACCGCCTAATAGGTTTTCTAATTCGGTGGCTAAGTCTGCGAATATTGTGGGTGGGTTTAAAACGTGCTTGCGGAAATCGTAAGCAAAAAAAACATAGTCTTCTATTGCGATAGGAGCAAAAGGTGTATAAAGTTCTTTCTTTCTATGTTTTTCAGCTTGGTTTCCAACTACTTCATTATAAAACATATTAATAGCTGTTCTCTCTGCTGGTACAAAATACATTTTTAATAAACCTATCCTATTAAAAAAAAGATAAGTAATGAATCTTATTATATTTTTTAAAAAGTCATTATATTTTGTTGTTGTTATTATAATTGAAGTGCCATCGAACTTTATATTATATTTGATAGATTCAAAAGTTATTTCTTTATCATTTAAATCCCTAAAATAATTTTTAAGCCAAGCTATGTAAAAAAGTTTTAAATATTCTATTTTATACAGAAATTTACCTTGTAGCCCCTTAAACGCCATCTCTACAAGAATACTCGTATTATCTTTACTATTAAATCTGTCCTCGAAAAAATTAAAAATTTTACTATTAATCTCTTCAAAATTAACTTTTATACCATTAGTTAGATTACTTGACAACTTTAGCTCTTGTGCATACTCTTCAATAATATTTATAGCATCATCTGAGGAGTCTAAAATTTTAAGTACCCCATACACCAAATAACTCATATACGACTTCCCCGAATTATTTTCGCCAGTAAAAATCGTCAATTCCTTGTCTAAAGAAATTTCGCCTTTGTGGATTGTCCCTAAATTTTCTACGGAGATTTTCATGGTAGCTACAGTCTATTTACCCCACAAAGTTAGTAGTTTGTAGCTAAATAGAAAGTTTTATATAGCACAATAGCAAGGTTTCTTGCCTTGCTACTGTCAAATTTATCATTAAAACGGCACTTCGTCATTGTTGTTGCCTGCGTACCCAAACGGATTAGGTGGTAGGTTTCCATTGTCGTTGGGGCTGTCTTGGTTCATTTTGCTGCCCAAAATAATATTGCCTCCGTTGTTATCAAATTCAGAAATGCCACTGTGTTGGTTAAAAGAACTGCCGTAGTTGCCCATATCTCCGCCAGCAAAGTTTTCTGTTGCGTCTAAATCCGAAAACTTCGTGTACTTGCCAATAAACCGCAGCTTCACATTGTCCAATGCACCGTTACGGTGTTTGGCTATAATTACTTCGCCTACGCCTACGGTGGGGTTGCCGTTTTCGTCTTGGGTAATGCCGTAGTATTCGGGACGGTATAAGAATAGTACCATATCCGCATCTTGCTCTATACTATTGTGTATAATAAAATCGTTGGCTACAAAATTGTGTGTAACCTCTACTGTAGCATCATATACATCTTCTACGCCCAAAGCTGTAATACTAGTAATTTCGTCCCAATAAATATCAGAATTTGCTAACTGTTTGATTTTAGGATTAGGTATTACAGTATATATTTTTTCTAAACGATTTCTTGATATACCTCTTGTTGTAATAGCTCCACTATAAGCTATATTCAAATTGTTAGCAAAATCTCGCCAACTCATATTTAAGTCATTCTTAGCAGGAGCAATTACAAATTGCCATGCTTCTTGTGGAATAACATCTGTATTAGGATTGTGATTTATTTCTTTTAATGCTTGGATTAATTCAGGTACTATTTCACCTCGTTTACCATAACAACCAATTTGCTCTAAAAATGCTATTTTATTACCTACATCTTGAATTTGAACATAAAACATATCTCTATGCTCCCCTTGCTTAATGGGTGTTACCGTTGTTTGTATTCCAAAACGTAGTAATAAATGTTGCACTTGTTGAGCCAAAATAAAACTTGTTGTACCATAATAAATAGCTGCATTATCTTTCCTTCCAGCCATTCTTTTCCAACTGATATTTCCGTCTGTTGCCCACAAATGGTGTAAAAACAAAGCTATGTGTTCATTATCACACATAAACAAATCATCAGGTAGTTTTTTATCATAAGAACGGACTCTATTAAGAGCTAACTTTTCATACCATTTTGTGATGGGGTGTTTCACTCCATGTGTTAGATGATAAGGTGAGGTTAGATAGACATGATACCAATTCTTCTGTTGAACTATTTTTGCTTCAATACCAAATAAACTTTGTGCAGTCTGCCTCACAACTTCTATATTCAACATATCTGCACTTGTATAATGATATGGTGTATTTGGTAATATACAACCATCTCCAAGTAAATGAGCCAATAAAATTAATTCATCTTTACTTAATGGATTTGGTGCATTATCAATTTTCAAATTCCTTGCTACCGCAATTTTATCCCCTACCTTCAAATTATCCAATCTTGTCCAGCCTTCTAACTTAAAAAACGGGTGATTAGCACTTGCCTTAATAGTTCTTCCTGTGCGTGTTTTAAGTTCAAAAACTTGCTTTTTGCCCGAATAAAAGGCTTTAACCATACTTTGTTTGCCCAAATGCAAATTATCGTCTATAGACAAACACTGTAAAGTAGTTTGTTGGGTTCTTTCTGCCAACGTCTTAATAGGAATTAATTTGCCTGTCGTTGCATCAAGCACAAGAGTATCGCCTGTTACACAACCCGATTCTCTCAAATCCGACAACTGCGGTTTCTTATCACCACCACGCACCTCCACAGCACGGCTCAACTGCGAAAGGGCAATCACAGGCACGTCCAATTCCTTTGCCAACTGTTTCAAGGCACGAGAAATAGACGCAATTTCTTGTTCACGATTACCGCCTGTTTTGCTGCCATCGCCACTCATCAACTGCAAATAATCTATGATAATCAACTGAATATCGTGTTGGGCTTTGAGCCTCCGACATTTTGCCCGCAACTCCAAAATCGTGAGGGCTGGCGTGTCATCTATAAAAATGGGGGCTTCGCTAAGGGTTTGTGTCTTGTGAATGACCTGTTCCCATTCGTAATCTGCCAATTTTCCACTCTTAATTTTTTCACTTTCCAACTCCGCCTCTGCCGAAATCAAACGGTTTACCAACTGCACAGACGACATTTCTAAGGAAAATATCGCCACACCTTTCTTGAACATCACCGCAGCATTTCGCAGTGCCGACAACACAAAAGCCGTATTGTGCGTAACTGTACCGTCTGCCAACAAAAACAAATGGTTGCCGTCTATCTCAAAACCATAATAGTCGTCTTCTTTGTCAAAATCTACCCGAATCGGACTCAAATGCCCTTCGCCTGTGCCTAAACAAGTAGATTTTTTGCCTACATTTTTAATCGGCATTTTGCGTAAATCTCCCCGAATCACACAACCAAAAGTAGATTTTCCTCTGTCGTCTTCCGTATGTGCAAAAGCCCAACAGCCCAAAGAATTGGCTAAAGTAACTATCTGATTACGCAAATTTTCGTCTGCAAACAACAAAGCATAACGGTCTAAATCCGAACTGTATAAATATTCATAATCTCCGCAAGCATCTATTAAGCCCGCCAACAATGCCAACCTATTGGCTTTGCTATTGACCAAGTAACTTGCAGGAATGTATAAATCTTCTGTTAAAGTCCAATTATTTTTAGTGGATTCGTCGTTATTTTCTACTTTTTCTTGATAGACTTTTATCAAATAATCGGCATATTCTTTCAAAGCTGGGCTTTGTTGTACTGCCGTAGCAGTGCTTTGCAATGACGTTGGAGGAGTTTGCGTTGCGGGAACAGCCATTGTTAGTTTGGCTTGGTTCAAGACCCCCAAACAGTAACCAAACAAATAAGGCGACACTTTAAGTTTTCTTTCAGGGTATTCCACAGGCACTCTTACGCCCCAATACGAATTTCTATCTGAACGAGGAATTTGTAAAAATTCATCTACGGTCAAAGTCAATATTTCACCTTTTTTGTGTCTGCGAGTATCTTCGTGTACTTGCAAATACAAGATATGTTCACTGTTTACTCTATAATTTATCCCATATCTTTGGCGTACCGAATACATTTTGTCATGTCCTTTGCCCAAAGACAAAACATGACGCGGCGTAGAGTCATCTCCCATCAAAACATCTCCAACCTGAATATCCTCTACGTTTTTGGTTGTGCCATTATATAACAAAACTTTTGTGCCTTTGCCCAAACATTTCCCCATAGCAGGGCGGGCAGCCAAAATAATCAAATCAGATTTTTGCCAACCCGAAGTGATACGGTCTAAAGCCATGAACCCTGTGGGAACTCCCGTCAAACCGTCTTTGTGGTTACGTCTGGTTTCCAACTCCATAAAGGCTTGGCTCAAAATTGACCGCATATCTGCATAATTTTTACGGATATTCGACTCCGAAATATCAAACAAAGACTTTTCTGTAAAATCCAACAACTCAAAAACGTCTGTCGTGTCCTCAAAAGCCATGCGAAGTACCTCGTTAGATACTCGTATCAAATCTCTTTTAATGGCTTGTTCGGCTACAATTCTGGCGTGAAAAACCACGTTGGCTGAGCTGTTTACTCTGGTCGTGAGTTGCGTAATGTACGGAATCCCTCCCGACAGTTCCATTTCGCCTGTCTTGCGAAGTTCTGCCACTACGGTCATCAAATCTACAGGCTCACTCCGCCCAAATAACGAAACAATGGCTTTGTAGATGACCTGATGCCCTTCTTTGTAGAAACTTTCAGGCTTTAAAATTTCTATGACTTCGTTCAATGCCTCTTTTTCCAACATCAATGCACCCAAAACAGCCTCCTCTAATTCGAGAGCCTGTGGTGGAACTTTGCCCATCATGGATTGTTCCAACATAGACATTTTATTGGCAAGAGAACGAAGATTTTTCATTGATTAGTGAGTCGATAATAGTCAGCAAAGTTAGTAGGTTTCATAAAAAAAAGATAGTGAGTTTTAAGGAAAACCTTACAAGTGGCTTACTTTGTTTAGAGTGTAATTTTTGCTAAGTATTGTCAAATAGCTAACTGTTTGATTGTCTTTTTAATACCTCAAAAGAATTGTAGTGTATTTTTTGCAAATAATTGATAATCAATTTAATAAAAATTGACGTAAGAAACCCTTTTTTTACTCCAAAGTATTCATACAAGCTATTTTTTTATCAAAAAATGAATAGTTGGGTAGAGAATAATGAAGTTTATGAATAACTTTTTTATTACAGCCCCACCCCACCCTCCCCATAGGGAGGGCTAAAAAAGGACTTATTCACAAACCTAATCATTGACACAAAACCTAACAACATTATGCTTAACTTGCCATACACTTATACTTTTTATAGCTCTATGTCCAAATTTTCTCTCTTTGTGCAGTGTTTTGTGGCTGCCTTTTTTTTGTACTTTACAAGTACCGCCCAAATTTTAGTTAGTAGAAATTACCTTATCAATCCGTTTACAGACAGTAGCAGTGTAGGGAAAGTTTTTGCTAATACGGGCTTTTTAGCAGAATTTTCGCGTGGGTATGGTTCTACAGCAGATGCCCATGCGTGGAATGCTAAGATAGCTGGTTATTTCGAGGTCTATAGGTTTAATCCCAACTTGTCTTTTGTTTTTGTATCTGCCCATGAAGTTACGGCAGATTTATATAACAATTTGTATTTTAATCCCAAAGGGGCTATCTGGCACGAAACTTTTGCTTTGTATTATCAACGTAAAAAATTTGTGTTGGAGGCAGGCATTACACACCGTTGCAGACACAACATAGACAATGCGGACACAGACGGAAGTTTGGACGGTAACATTAATTTTCAGAACATTACGTACAGAGTGCTGATTGTCAATGCACCTTACTTACAAATTTTTCAACCGAAAATTCGCCTACATAACAAAGTAACTTTGCAACTTGCCTTACGAGGCGAATATTTTTGGTACAGTTACGACAGCCGTTATCCGTACATAGACGATAGCCAAAGTTGGGCTACACTGCGCGGGGCATTGCAGGCACAAGCAGGGCTTACTTGGCAACTCAACAAGACTTTTGGCTTGTACGGCAAGGCATGGGTACAAAACATGATTTTTGATAACACCAAAGTATTTACACAAAATGCACGTTGCGAAACAGGCTTATTGATACGTGGCGAAAAGGCTCATTTACAAGTATTTGGCAGTTATGAATATTTTTTTGACGATTACTCTCGTCATATTCCGCGTAGTTCTGGGGTGGTGTTTGTAGGGGCAAGAATAGGCGGGAAGGTTTTTGGATGGTAAGTCATACAGAAAACCGTCTTTGTTGTGGTATAATTCATAAAAAGCACTAAATTGCCACGCAAAATACACACACTCACCAATTCATATTTTCCATGTTTATACAGGTGCTAAAATCGAAGATTCATAGGGCAAAAGTTACTCAAGCCGAATTGAATTATGTAGGAAGTATTACGATTGACAAAGATTTGATGGAGGCTGCCAACTTGATAGAAGGCGAAAAAGTACAGATTGTGAATAACAACAATGGAGAGAGATTCGAAACCTACGTAATCACAGGGGAAAGGGGTACGGGTATCATTTGCCTCAACGGTGCTGCTGCAAGGCGTGTGCAAGTAGGCGACATTGTGATTATCATGTCCTATTGCCTTATGGAATTTGAAAAAGCCAAAACATTTACGCCTCATTTGGTTTTTCCAGACCAAAACAATAAGGTGGTAAAAGCATAAAAAAAGGGCAATAAATAACAAGTAATGCTCTAAAAGTAAAAAAGGTGTAATCTTTTGAAGGGTGCGACCTCTCGCAAGATTACACCTTTGCATTACATCTTTAAGACTACCCAAAAAAGGTAACTTGTTAGCAAGTTACCTTTTTTTGTTGGTGTATGACTGAGATTAGTTTTCCCAGAAATCACTTTCAAACTCTACTAAACCATGCTCGTATCTCATAGACTCTACGAGGGCAGTTTTACCAGAACCATAAATATCTTCTATCATGTTGTCTTCGCTGTTCGCAAATTTTACGATATGAGCAGCAAACAGACGTAATTCAAAGGCTTCTTCTAAATTACGGTGTTCTTTTGGGTTTTGGTTATTGTACCATACCGCCATGTCGTTATCTCTGAATACGTTTTCTACCAATTCTTTGTAACTAAAGGCAGCTAAAACCTTTTCTACACCTGTTGGGTTTTTGTCGGCAGGCAAAATGATAGTAATAGCCTGAATATCATGGTACATTCTTGACCTTTTTTTGTCAAAAATCATGTCTTCACGCATTTCTAATAAGGTAAAATCTTTTGCAAAATATTCGTTGGTAGCTGCTGCTGCTGCACCGCCGCCTTCGCCGCCACCTTCGCCTTTTTCGCCACCACCCCAAGGGTCATCACCCCAACCGTCATCAGACTCACCGAAACCCATAGCTTTTTCTTCCTCTGTCAAACCTGTTTCTTGTCCCGGTATGGTAAGGTTTTGTGTGAATTGCTCAAAAGACATACGAGTAGCCAAAGAGTCATTCATATAAGGACGCAAGATACCAGCTTTAACCGCATCTATAATCACTTTCGTAATTTCCATGTTTTTGGCAAAGAAAGGCTTGTTTTGCTTTTCTTTCAAGTCCATACGAAACCACATTGTTTTCTTAAAGAGTTGGTCATCTTTATGTATAGGACGTAGAGAGTTGGGGTTCAAGCCAAATTCATCTCTTTCTTGTGCAAATGTGGCGTTTAGCACCATACAAGACAGCAATGCCACGCCTGATAAAATTTTTTGCAGCTTCATAAATAGTCAAAAGGTTAAATAATACAGCAAACTTAGCAAAAACCACGCAAAATGTCGTAAAATTATGAATAGTTTTTGAATGGGCTGCTTGTTTTGTTACTTTATTTCAGAAATCTCTATAATGTCAATTCTTTTTGTAGAGAAAATATTAGAGTTTATGAATAATTCCTTTTTAGCCCTCCCTGTGGGCGGTGCGACGTTTCGCAGGGTTGGGTGGGGCTATAGCAAAAAATTATTCATAAACTCTATTATAAAAAACTATTGGCAGGGTCTAACGACTACTGCCAAAGTTTTTACTATTACCAAAGTTTGGATAAAATAGCTTTTTATTCTACAATTACTTTTTCTCTGTATTGCGACTGCTCGGTGGCAATGTGCAAGATATAAGTAGATTTAGGTAATCTCTTGCTAATCGTTACTAACTCGTTGGCTTGTGTTTTGGTAACTGTTTGAGTGTGTACTACTTGCCCCAACATATTTGTAACGGTTATTTGCAATGTTCCGACATCTTCCAAAGCTACTTTCAATTCTGTGCCTTCACCTGCGGGATTTGGGAAGACGTTAAAGAATGAATTGTTTGTGCCTTGTAAATTTATGGCTACTACTTTTGAGTAACTGAAACTGCCGTCTTTATCGACCATTTTTAAACGATAGTAGTTCAAGCCTTCAAATGGCGTATTATCTAACAAATCATAGGTTTGCAAAGATGTACTGTTGCCCGCAGCCTCCACTCGTCCTATTACTCCAAAATTAAAACCGTCTTTGCTACGTTCTACTAAGAAATAAGCTGTTTGTTTTTCTGTTACCGTTTGCCAAATGTGCTTAACTGTATTTTTAGTTATAAGTTTAGCACTGAAATTAAGCAATTCGACAGGTAGTAATACTGGCGAAGGCGTAAGAGCTGTGGCAAAATCTGAAAACCCTACCATACCCCCACGAGCTACCGAAGTGAGTGCATCATTTACGCAGAACCCCGGAATACTTACCCCCCAAGCCGCTGCACTATTCGTTCTTTTCATTACCCCACCTCTGTTGGCAGCCAAACCCGAACAAGTTACCCCTGCATTGGTATAATTGGTGTTATACAACGTAAGTGTATAAACCCCATCACCCGAAATTTGTGTCCCTGCATTATTAAAGGCATTGATAGTCCAAAAACCATTGTTCAAGACTTGACAGTTAAAGTCCGCCCCACAAGTCATAGGCTGTCCTGACAGTGTAGGTGTTGTACTGTATTGATTAAAGTATGCTAATAAATTATCCACATTAGTTGTTGCTGTGGTGAAATTTACGTTGGCTAATTGATAAACCATTTGCGGAGCAACACAAGTGAGGTCATAGTGATTAACCGTTGTGCCACTGCCTTCTTCAAAATTATAGTATGCTACTAAACCAGCAACATTACAGCCTGATAATGGTGTGGACATACTTGCTGTAATTTGTGCCGAAGTTCGGGCATAATTCCAGATACGTACCTCGTCTATTTCTCCATTCAAGTAACTTGTGTTCCAACGAGCAATGTAGTTCATCACTGTATTTGTATTTAAAGCCCTTGCTTGACACGTATTGAATAATGCTCCATCAATATACACACAAATTTGCGTGCCATTAAAACTTAAGGCATAATGTGTCCATCTATTCAACAAACCTGCTCCACTATTGTAGGCAGACGTATTAAAGTCATAATCTCCTGCCCAAAACTGTGACCGCCAATTATCAGTAGAACCATTGACTCTCAAAGAAAAGTCTTGTAAATTATTTGTATTGCCAAACTGAAATAAACCTCCCGCACCAGTAAAACTACGTACTCTTGCCCATAGCTCTATGGTGCGAGGTTGTGTATTACTTAATTCTGCAAAAGCTGGCATTTGGATAAAGTCATCAACGCCATCAAAATCTAATACTCTTGTTGTGCCGATACCTGCATTGTAGTTAGCTGTTTGCCAACAAGTTGCTGTGTTCATATTGGTCAAAGTACCTGCCTTAGCAGGAACTAAAGTAGGATTAGATTGAGGAATGGCTAAACCTACAGGATAATCGTAACTGCCTGTAGCATTGTGATAACGACGAAGTCTGCCAACTACAAATCTTGTGCTGTTATACCCACTTACAGAGTTGGTTGCTCTGTTTTTCACTACAATTTCCCTTGTGTTTTGTGTAACAATGTAGCCGTTTTGGAAGGTTAATGTACCTGTAGGCGACACGACCAAGTTCTGATAGTTTGTGCCATCTACTATACGTAAAAACGGATACTGTGTATCACTAATTGGGGTAGTTGTATTGGCTATGATTAGATTTTCGAACTCACCGACACCTGTAGCTGTGCGTGTATAGGTTTGAGGTTGTGTGCCGATAAATGCCACTGTAGAATTGGCTTGCATCGCCAGAGTACCGTAGTGCATAAAATTACGACATACATTCAACCTTGCTCCACTTGCAATCGTCAGTGTTGCACTTGGCTCTATGCGTACATCTCTAAAATTCCTTGTACCTGTAATGACGGGATAGGGCTTTCCGCCTGTGGTCAAAGGAATCACAATGTCCGTATTACAGTCGGGCAAGGCATTTACTCCACAAGGACGACTCCAGTTATCTACATTCGTGGGGTCATTACCTAAATCCCCTGTCCAGACATATTCGGCTGTACCGACACATACAGTATCTCGTAATACGCAACCCGGACTTACGGTTACGGCTACATGGTAATTACCCACCGTAAAAATAGGTACATTAATAGTTTGGGTAGTTGCACCTGTACTCCAAAGGTATGCCAAGCCGTCTGGTCCCGCATCTAAAGTAACAAATGAACCATAGTTAATATTAATATCGGGTCCCAAATTTACAGAGTTAAAACTTGAGAAATAGCCATAACGACAGCCCGTAGATTCGCCTCCATTAATAATACCTAAGTGGAATAAGCCAGCACTATTGCTGATGATGTTTGAAGAACCCGCAGCTAATTGGGCTGTTGTAAAAGAGATACGGGCAGCCAGCCATGTTGCAGAACCGGGTATAGCCTGAAAAGCCGAAGCAGGAATATCTGTATTTTCAGCCCCTCCATTAAGACTAAAATTGCTTTCTGTACCTACTTTAGCCAAAATAGTTACGCCAAAGTAATCGCCTGTAGAACGAATAAAACGTACTCTTTTTGAGCCAGAACAATCTGTGGCAGCAGGCAACAAAGCTCCACCTGTTTCGCAACCAAAACCAGCATAGTGAAATACATAAATAGGTTTGTCTGCGATGATAGATGTGAAAGGTTGGGTATCTGACAAGGTAATTTCGGTAGTGCTACCCACTGTAGCCAAATTGACATTTACAGTAGCTGTATTTGTATAAGTAATGTTTGTGTTGGCTTGTGTAGCTAACACTACTACTCTTTCGGGGTTAGTGCCATAAGTTCCACCAGAATTAAAGCCCAAAAAGCCTCTCATAATCATGTATTGTGTACCTACAATGTTCGTAGGTACTAATTGGTCGCCTACTAAATCGTAACAACCACCATAACCAGTATTTGTAAAGATAGAATCTGAAAACAACGTAACCGCAACAGGCTTATTAGCTTGCACACGAGTACCCGAAGGCATATTAGCACCTGTAGGTTGAAGAATAGAGCCACAATATGTCTGTCCTCTGTTCAATGTAACGGTGTAAGGGACACCCGCAGTACGACCTCCCGCCAGCGTAACAGTAGGAGTTACAGTTACAGTTGTGTTATCTTCAGTGGCTACGACTAAAAAACCCGTATGGTTATCGTTTAATACTTGGCTATTCCATGTCTTTTGGAGAGGCAAATAAAAATCAGCACCCAAAGCATTAGACCCTTTTAAGGCAAAAATATCTGGGTTATTGCCTCTATTGGCTTCGTAGTAAGCAGTAATCATTTCAGTAGCTTGAATCAAGATACCTGTATTTTGAGGGGCAGGTGTAGCACCACCTGCATCAAACGGTGTTTCTACCTGTGCCAGCCGAGCTGTAAGGTCTTGACTCACAGCCGAGTTCGCAGGGACATTCACCACTATAGGTATAAATGCAGGGTTGGCGGGCATACTAATCGTAACGGTAGAAGCCACACTAAAAGCTGCAAAACGAAACAAAATAGGTGTATCGCCATGTGAAGCACTGACATCAGGTGCTACAAACCAAAAAGTTCTATCTACCTACCCTATAACAGCAAAAGGCAATAGTAAACTTAATATTAGAAAAGATAGAAAAGTATTTTTCATAGAAATAGCAATTTGTCTTCAATACGCAAAAAAGAATTATGGTGTAACAGATATACTATAATTCGGATAATATTTTTAGAATTTTAAGTATATTAGACTATTAAGTACCAAAATAGCCTACTATAGTACCCTAATACCCATAACCAACACATCATCTATTTGTTCATAGCCTTCTGTCCATGCTTCAAAAGTTTGTGTAATTGTTACTTTTTGGAACAACATATCTAAATGTTGAATGTCATACAACATTTCTTTGAACCGTTTTACCATGAATTTTTTATTATGCTCACCTCCAAACTGGTCTTGGAAACCATCTGTAAACAAATAAAACGTATAATTTTTGTCTTCTTGTAACTGAATGGTATGGTTTACATACAAAATTTGGTGTGAGTTTTCGTCCAACTGCCCACCTATAGGTCGTTTGGTTGCCTTTATTTCATTAAAAACAGCTACTTCTCTATCTTTGGGTACTTCAAAGTAATAGAGAGGGTTCATTGCACCTGCGTACTCTGCCGTAATAAACTTGTCGTTTTCTTTCGTCAAAGTTAGCAGAGCCAAGTCCATGCCATCTTTATTCATCGTTTCTTGTTGTTTCAAGGCTTTGCGTATGCCTTTATGGAGTTCTGTCAAAATTTCGCTGGGTTGATAAATGTCTTTTACATTAATAATTTCACTTAAAATCTCGTTGCCTACCATACTCATAAAGGCTCCTGGTACGCCATGACCAGTACAATCTACGGCAGCTATAATGATTTTTTGTTGATGAATGTACTCATAAGGCACTTGTTGGGCTATACGAGCCTCTACAGTTGGAATGGAATGTTGAACTTCTTGGTAATAATAAAAATCTCCTGACACTATATCTCTTGGGCGGAAAAAGATAAAACTATTAGGCAATGTCCGTTGAACTTCCTCCTCTGTGGCTAACATGGCGGTTTGTATTCGCCTTGCGTAGTTGATACTTGCCGTAATGTCTTCGTTTTTCTTTTCAATTTCTTTCTTTTGTGTATTAATGACAAGCAAAGAAGTATTGAGTTCCTCAATAGTTTCTTGCAATTCAGCCGTTCTTTCTTGGACTTTTCCCTCGAGCTGTTGGTTAGCTTCTATCTGTATTCTTTCGTTTTCTGTAAGTTGTTTTACGAGCTGTTCGGTGGCTACCAATTTATCTTGTTCTGTTAATTGAATTTTTTTGCCCAAACCATAAGAAAAAAACAATATTTCTACAATTACCCCTATTTCTATAATAAAATTCATATCTACAATACTTATTTCTTCAGGAGAAAGAAAACCAAATGCAATTACTGAATAAAAGATAGCATTGTAAACAATTACACCTACCAACAAACTTGCACTACCATAAACAAAATATTTGGCTATGGTACCGCCTTCTTTATTCAAACGTACCATTACATAAATACTTAATAACACCTGCAAAATACCGGGTATAATGGCGATGCGTAAAATACCATTTGAGTCTGTAGTATAAGCCAAATAAATAATGGCAAGTACACCAAACAGAAACTGAAAGCCAATGATATAACGTAAGAGTCTATCTATTTGGGGTAGCTTTTCGGCAGTATTAAAAAAGCTACGCATAAAAATAAAATAGGAGATGGTGGCTAAATTAACGGCTGAATACCAAAAATAAATATAGGCTTGGGGGTGTATGTACTCTGCAATAAAAACAGGCAAAAAGAAACTATTTCTTAGGGCAAAGTAAACAGAGGCGGTGAATAAATACAGAGCATAATAGAAGTATGACTTTTCTCTTACAGAAAAGTACAAAAGAATATTGTAAATAATAATAATCCATAACATTCCTTGAAAAATACCTTGTTGAATATTTCGCCTATCATACTTACTTTCTTCTTCTTTCAAGTAATTAACTTTTTCTGTCAAAAAATAACTTACAAATGTAGGATTTACATTGGAGGCATTCTGAAAACGTAAATAAATGGTTGTATAACTTGTATCTGCCTCTAAATCAAAAACTTGCAACATACTGTTTCGCAATCCTAATTCTACTTCTTGCAAAGGTCTTAACCTGCCTGACAATTTCCGATTATACGCCATAGACGGCTTGATAACGTACAAATCTATATAGTCTAAGCCTCTAAGGTCTTGTGGCGACAACACCCAAGAAGTTTTTTTAAAGTAGGTACTTTGAATTTTAAACTTTACCCAATAAGAGTAACTATGATTAGTCGTATATTTTATGTCAAAAGGTTTGAATTGAGCTTGTATGTGGGGCAGCATGATACTATCCAATGACTTATGACTTGTTTTGTCCTCATACACCCACGCAAAATTTCTTAGGCGGTATTTTTCTTTATGCGATAAGGTATCAATATTTAGTATTGGTTGTTGAGCAACCAGTGCAGACGTATAGAAAAATGCTATTAGAACAAGGCAATAACGCAATGCTTTCATAAAAAGTACAAGTAAGACAAATACAGAGAGGGTACAATAAAAAATAAGAACGGAAAAACAGGCTTTACAGTTCTCTCAAAAATAATGCTTTAAAACATTTTAACACAAGAAAAGAGAGAAATTATAGGCAAACTTGGCATAAAGCATTAATTCAAATTATATTAATATATCCTTTATTTTTACTCAAAAGCTATAATCACAAAGATAATTCTTCACAAATGCCCAACCCTGCCTATTGAAAATCCATGAAAACCCACTAAATTGCCCGCCAAATAGTGTACCTCTATTGTAATTTACCAACCAATAAATACTATCAACAATGGCTGAAATTTTATATGACGAAGTGCCATCATTGGACTTGGCAGACTTCACTTCTGGTGACCCTGTGCGTAAAGCTGCTTTTGTAAAAGCATTAGGACAAGCCTACGAAAACATAGGTTTTGTGGCAGTTAAAAATCATGGTTTGAGTGATGAGCTAACAAGCAATTTGTATAGTTCTGTAAAGAAATTTTTTGATTTGCCTGAAGACACTAAAAGAAAATACGAAAAATTGGAATTAGCAGGGCAACGTGGCTACATCAGCAAAGGTCGTGAAACGGCAAAAGGTTTTAAAACTCCTGACCTCAAAGAATTTTACCACGTAGGACAAGTGGTTACAGACGAGAACGACCCTGTAAAGAAAGAATACCCAGATAATATTTTCCCTACAGAATTGCCAGAGTTTGAAAAATACACCTTAGAAGCCTACCGTACTTTGGAGCAAGCAGGTGTGATGATGTTACGTGCTATAGCCTTATATTTAGGCTTAGATGAATATTACTTTGACAATAAAGTAAAATTTGGCAATAGTATTTTAAGACCTTTACATTATCCTCCAATTCCTAATCCTGACGAATTGCCTGCCGATGCGGTACGTGCAGCAGCACATGGCGACATCAACCTCATCACTTTGTTGATGGGGGCAAGTGCAGATGGTTTGCAGGTTTTGCGTAGAGATGACAAATGGATTCCTATTACGGCACTACCAGAACAAGTTGTTGTAAATGTGGGAGATATGTTGGAAAGATTGACTAACAAAAAACTAAAATCTACGATTCATAGAGTTGTGAATCCGCCAAAAGAACAATTACATACTTCTCGTTATTCTATTCCATTCTTTATGCACCCCCGTTCAGAAATGGATTTGACTTGCTTACCAAGCTGTATTACACCTGAAAACCCTAAGCAGTTTACAGATACTACAGCAGGTGAATTTTTAACAGAAAGATTAAAAGAATTAGGATTAAAAAAATAAATTAACTATCCTTTTCTAATTAAGTCTGTAGCATAGACTTTAGTCTGTGCCATTCAGTTCATAATGTATGCACAGACCAAAGTCTATGCTACAGACTTAACAAAATTACACAACCCTATTTTTATTTAATCACTATGGCACTAAGAACTACCGTAAAAATTTCAGTTAATAATTTAAGTGATGCCCGTTATGCAGCAGGTATGGGCGTAAATATGATAGGATTTTGTTTAGACCGAAATTCACCTGATTATGTAGATACCCAGAAATTTTCAGCCATTGCTCAATGGATAACAGGCGTAGAATTAGTAGGCGAAATCATAAACACAACGGCAGACTGGCAAAACTATGCCTTAGATGCCCTACAAGTCAATGATTGGCAGTTGATAGACCAAATTCAAACAGATTTACCTTTGATATTATCTTTAGATATAGATAAATATACAGATGTATCTTTGTTAGCTACTATTTTACAAAAATATGCTGTTAGGGTTAAATATTTTATTTTTGAAAGCAATACAACAGCCCACGACAAAACCGAATGGTTACAAAAAGTAGGGTCGCAATATCCTATACTTTTGGGGGTAGCTATCAACGAAAGTAATTTGGAGGAAATTTTAGCCCTCAATACTGCGGGAATTTCCCTCAAAGGTGGCAATGAAATTAGTGCAGGTTTAAAAGATTTTGATGAACTTTCAGAGGTTTTAGAATTGTTGGAAGAAGAAAATTAATGCTTAGATAATTCGTAATTTTTAATTCATAATTCCAAAATTATTATATGCCTATTCTCACCCCTAAAAATTTTACGCCACCTCTCAAAACTTTGTTCAATGGTCATTTGCAAACCATTTACCCAAGTTTTTTCAGGAAAATAGCAGGTGTAAACTACCACAGAGAACGGATAGATACCGAAGACGGGGATTTTTTAGATTTGGATTGGGCGTATAGCCAGCCCCAACAACGCAGCCAACAACTTGTCGTTGTTGCACATGGTTTAGAGGGGAGTTCACAAAGGCACTATGTCAAAGGCATGATAAAAACTTTGTTGGGCATAGGTTATGACGGTTTGGCTATCAATTTCCGTACTTGTAGTGGCGAACTGAATAGGTTGCCTCGTTTCTATCATCATGGCGATACTCCAGATTTAGCATATATTATACGGTATGTAGCCCAGCAATGCCCTAATTATCAAACAGTTGTGTTGGTAGGTTTTAGCATGGGCGGAAGTATGGTGTTAAAATATTTGGGCGAAGGAGGCAGCTATGTGCCGTCTATTGTGAAAAAAGCCTTAGCCGTATCTGTGCCTTGTGATGTGGCTTCGTGCAGTGATGAATTGGCAAAGCCGAACAAATGGTTTTATACCAAAAACTTTTTGCTTACCTTAGAAAAGAAATTAGCAGCCAAAGCAGCCCGTATGCCCGAACATATTTCTGTAAGAGATTTTGATAAAATAGTGAATTTCAGGCAGTTTGATGAGGCTTATACAGCTCCGTTGCATGGTTTCCAAAATGCAGCCGATTACTATCACAAAGTAAGTTCTCGGTTCTATTTAGAGGGTATCAAAGTACCTGCCTTGTTGATTAGTGCCAAAGATGACCCTTTCCTTACGCCTTTGTGCTTCCCAACAGCCATAGCCCAAGAACACCCTTATTTTTATTTGGAAACTCCCAACTACGGTGGTCATGTGGGCTTTACGGTTCGTAATCAGGTACTTAGCTATGTAGAACAACGTGCTTTAGAGTGGTTTGGTCAAGCCAACTAATGCCCAACTGTTCAACGTTTATTTTTACAAGTTCCAAAGAGTTGGTAATACCAATTATAGATTAGATACAGTCCAAAGATGTCATCTTTACGCATTGAACTAAATGCTACTTATAATATAATTTTTAAAATTTTAAAACGTAATTATCAATATAATTATACAAAAATACACATTAAGTTAAACTTATATTGACCTTGCACCCTGAAGGATACGGTACACACGCAGCTTATGTTATTTATTTAATTTTAACTACAATCAATTTTACTGTAGTATAGTGTTTATTTGCCCTCAAATCTTCTTTCAAACACACTATTTTCCCCCAAAAAAGCCCTATTTTTGCCCTACCAAAACCAATAAATCCGTTACTATGGAAATTGCACACACAAACCTAAAAGCCTACACAGGCACAAAAATCCACTGCAAAGGCTGGGTACAAGAAGCTGCTTTGCGTATGTTGCTCAATAACTTAGACGCAGAAGTAGCGGAAAGACCAGACGATTTGATTGTGTACGGTGGCACAGGCAAAGCTGCTCGTAATTGGGAGGCTTTTGATATGATTGTAAAGTCTTTGATAGACTTGGAAGAAGACGAAACTTTGTTGATACAATCGGGCAAACCCGTTGGTATTTTACCAACACACAAAGATGCCCCCAGAGTAATTTTGTCTAATTCTATGCTCGTACCGAAGTGGGCAAATTGGGAAAATTTCAGGGAGTTAGAAGCTAAAGGCTTGACCATGTACGGACAAATGACCGCAGGTTCTTGGATTTACATAGGTTCGCAGGGCATTGTGCAAGGCACTTACGAAACTTTTGCCGAAGTAGCCCGCAAACATTTTGGCGGTACATTACGACACACTTTGAACGTAACCGCAGGTTTAGGCGGTATGGGTGGGGCTCAACCCTTAGCAATTACCATGAATGAAGGGGTGTGTTTAGCTGCTGAAGTAGAAGAATGGCGAATAGACAAAAGATTGGAAACCAAATACTTAGACGAAAAATATCACGACATTGACCAAGCTATAGATAAGGCGTTGGAATATAAAAAAGATGGCAAGGCACTTTCTATTGGTGTGGTTTGTAATGCCGTAGATTTATTAGAAAAATTATTGAAACGTGGTATCGTACCTGATACAATGACAGACCAAACGTCTGCTCATGATGCCTTAGTTGGTTATTTTCCTGAAAATTTATCGGTAACACAAGCCAAAGTATTGCGTGAAAGTAACCCACAAGACTATGTAGAAAAGTCTTTGGACACGATGGCACACCACGTAAAACTGATGATAGAGTTTCAACGTAAAGGCACTATTGTTTTTGACTACGGCAACAACCTAAGAGGACAAGCCAAAGACAAAAGAGGTATAGAAAATGCCTTTGACTTCCCCGGTTTTGTGCCTGCGTACATTCGTCCAATGTTCTGCGAAGGCAAGGGACCTTTCCGTTTTGTAGCTTTGTCTGGCGACCCCGAAGACATTTACAAGTGCGATGAAATGTTATTGGAATTGTTCCCTGAAGACAAAAGTTTGGCTCGTTGGCTCAAAATGGCAAGAGAAAGAATTGCGTTTCAAGGTTTGCCTGCCCGTATCTGTTGGTTGCGTATGGGCGAAAGACAAAAAGCTGCCTTAGCATTTAACAAAATGGTGAAAAAAGGCATCTTGAAAGCCCCTATCGTGATTGGTAGAGACCATTTGGACACAGGTTCGGTAGCTTCGCCAAACAGAGAAACAGAAGCAATGCCAGACGGTTCAGATGCTATTGCAGATTGGCCTATCCTTAATGCCCTCATAAATACGGCAGGAGGAGCAAGTTGGGTGTCTTTACATCATGGCGGCGGTGTGGGTATCGGTTACTCTATTCATGCGGGTATGGTGATAGTGGCAGACGGCACAAAATCTGCTAAAAAACGCCTTAAAAGAGTGTTGAACAATGACCCTGCGATGGGTGTCATTCGCCATGCAGACGCAGGTATGCCTATAGCCCTTGACTATGCTGAAAGATTTGGTTTAGATTTGAAGAAAAGGTTGAAATAATTTGATTATTGAGTAAAACTTTTAATCCCTAAGGGTTTCTGAAACCCTTAGGGATTTGCAACTTTATTTAGTTTTTGGCTCAAATTCGGGCATAGATGGATTAGCCACAAAAGGTTTTACTGTATTTTCATCATCATCAAAACCACAAGTTTCACAAGATAACTCTTTCCAAATAATCTTGCAATTTAGTAGTTTTTCAATATCTGCTACCTTGTAAGTAACCACTACAAAGTCAATTCCCTCTGGTATTTTATTAGCTGGTAGTATCAAATTGATATAAGCACTTTCTTGATAATTGCTCAGGGTAGCACCTTTAATGTCTTTTAAGAAAAAGTTTGATAAACCATTGCTTTGAGGTAACTCCATATTCTTAGCCACTTGCCTATAAGCTATTGTCTTCAATTTATTATTTTTCGTAGGATAATAGGCTTGTAACAGACCATCTTTGTTGGCTTTCAACAGTTTAGCTGCTAAACTCTCTATGCCTTGTCGTTTATCTTGTAGTTTGATACCTCGCCATGTTTGAGTTTTATTGGTATTTACATACATGGTTACCTCTGTTTGTGCATAGAG
This sequence comes from Cytophagales bacterium, assembly GCA_947457925.1. GTDB lineage: Bacteria > Bacteroidota > Bacteroidia > Cytophagales > Thermoflexibacteraceae > JAAFKA01. Next base: position 29,406 of record CANGYA010000007.1, read on the forward strand.
TTGGGTGATGAACAAACAAAAATATAGACTCAAAGCAAGCATTAACTTTTTCATGGGTTCGTACAATTAAGAGTGTTAAAATAGTTTTACTTAAAGGGTACGAATAAGGGTAAAAGGTTGTATGAAAATCATTTTTTTTAATTAACTCTTTGTAGTTAAAATATAATCTTTGCCATAAAACTTATTTAATGTCAAAGCTACCATTTGCAATCTTCTCCTATACAGTAATACCAATTTGTATCAAATTTTTTTAGCTTCATAAAATAATTTTTCCACTCAATTTTGTTGATTTTATTCAACTCTGGAACATAGTATAAATGATGATACTTAGTCAAATGAAGTGCTACAAAATTTCCATTGGTAGGCTTACTCACCACTGCATAAATACCACTTATTTCATAGGTTGGTATTTTTAAATCATAATAACGATTAACAAGATTTATTGAGTATTCCAAACATTTTAATTTTGTAGTTGTTGGTGAAGTGCCAAAACGTTTTTGATAAATAGAGAGGTATGCAGCACTATCATTCTTTAAAAAATAATCCCAACTAACTGTATATCTTGAAGCAAAAATATAATCAGAAGTCTCAGTTGTAACGTCATAAAGTAAGAACTTATTAATCCAAGCATATTTTTTACTATTATCTTCTCCTTGCGTCCTTATAGCCTGGATTTGTGTACCATAAAAAATATCCATATTTTTATGCTTGTTAGCTTCATAAAATTTTTTACATATCTCAATATTTCCTTCTTCTGTTAGTGAAGTTGAACAACTCATAGAGAAAATAATACTAAAATAAATAAGATATGTTTTCATAGTTTTTTATTTATCTAATTAGATACAGTTATATAAGACTAAAAATAGCACTATCTAAAAGTGTACGAATAAAGGTAAAAGGTTGTATGCAATTTTTTATTTTAGAAAAGCCCTATAAAGTTCTCAAAACTTTCATAGGGCTTTTTTACTTAACTTTGTTTGTAAATATGCTGCAAAATATCTTTTTCTACGGCAGTAAGGCTAAGATTTCGGCGTTGCATTACCCTTTCTACCATTAAACAGAAAGAGGCAAAGTCAAATTTATCAAAGTTTTCTGCTCCGCCCCACGCAAAACTTGGCACATACTTAGGCGGAAACGCAGCCCCAAAAAGATTTGCTCCTACCCCTACTACTGTGCCTGTATTTAGCATAGTGTTGATACTGCACTTGGCGTGGTCGCCCATGAGAGTCCCACAAAATTGTTTGCCTGTGCCTACCATTTTTTGTTCGGCATAGTTCCAAATTTTCACTTCGCCGTAGTTGTTTTTGAGGTTAGACGTATTGGTATCTGCGCCCAAATTACACCATTCCCCTATTACCGAATTGCCCAAAAAGCCGTCATGCCCTTTGTTAGAATAGCCAAAAATTACAGAGTTACTAATTTCTCCGCCTACTTTTGAATACAAACCAATCGTAGTGTCGCCTTTAATTTTTGCCCCCATATTTACCTCCGCCCCTTCGCCCAAAGCAAAAGCACCTTTAATAATAGCCCCTTCGTGTACTTTGGCGTTTTTACCAATATAAATAGGTGCTTCCTCTGCATTCAAAATAGCTGCTTTGATGCTTGCTCCTTCCTCCACAAAAATATTTTCGCTGCCATAGACTATGGTATGTTTGTCCGTAATCACTTGGCTTTTGCGGTTGTGCGTTACTAACTGAAAATCTCTAATAATTTCTTGGCGGTTTTCTGTAAATATATCGTAAGGGTATTGTATCAATGTAATTTTGTGAGAACACGCTAACTGCTGAAACTGTGGTGTATTACTCACCACCAACAAATCTTCTACAGAACCAAAGTGTTGAGTGGTTTTTAGGGCTAATAATTGGAATTGATGCCAAATAGCTGACTCATTCGGCATATTTTGAATAGCCTCCAAAGTATTCGTGTCTGGACACAAACCGCCATTGATGTATAGTTTCGTATGCGAACTATCTTGTGAAATAGGATATTTGCTATGTAAATAAGGCGTTGTCAAATAAAAAGTTTGGCTGTTAGCTACTTTTAAATGCTGCTGCCATTTTTCCACAATGGTCAAAATACCTACTCTACAATGAGCAATAGGACGAGTAAATGTAAGTGGCAATAAGTTTTTCCACTGTAAAGGTACATCAAAAAAAATTGTTTGCATGATTAGTTTGGTTAAAATTAGGAATGAAATTAAGTTGTGTAGTGTCTTAAATGTCCCCACCACTGCTTTCCAACTCAGTTGCTCCCCCACAGGGGAGGGAACTTAATAATCAATAAGTTACCCCTCCCTGTGGGGAGGGGCAGGGGTGGGGCTAAATTAATGCTATATAAATCACATGAACTACTAAAAACCTTAAAAAAAACACCTCTTACTAAACAAGTAAGAGGTGTTTTTAGCTAAGCAACTATTTTTAAAACAAGAAACTTCTTAAAGTGAAACTGATAAATATAATAATGCCTATGACCATAGCAAAGATATAGTAGCCAACAGAACCACTTTGTAATAAACGAATCTGCCCGCCAATGGTAACAACCATTTTACCTACACCTTCTACGACCATATTAATAGCTGTTTCTGCAATGTTATACAATACTTCTGATAGAGAATACAATGGTTTTACAACTAATGAATCATACAATTCGTCTATGTAATATTTATTGTAAACTACTTTTGTTGCACCTTGAATTTGGCTGTCTTCTGCTGGTACATTTTTGTTATTGCCATATGTGAACCACGCTGCTGCTATAGAAATGATGGCTGCACCTGTAGAAATTCCCATTAACATATATTCCGTACTATGCGAAACTGTGTGTGTACCAAAAGAAGGATTTACACTTTTTGACAATTCATACAAAGGCGACATGAAATTTGCCAACATATTTGTTCCAAAAACTTCGGGTAAGCCCATAAAACCACCTACCATAGACAACAAAGCCAAAATCATAAGTGGCAAAGTCATAGAAATAGGCGACTCGTGCAAATGTTCTTTTTGGTGTTTTGTACCTCTAAAATCTCCAAAGAAAGTTAAGAAAAACAAACGGAACATATAGAAAGAAGTCATCATAGAGCCTAAAATACCTAATGCCCACATGATTTTGTTATGTTCGTAAACATGTAATAATATCTCGTCTTTTGAGAAGAAACCCGCAAAAGGCGGAATACCTGAAATAGCTATTGTACCAATAGCAAAAGTCGCAAAGGTGATTTTCAAGTCGCCTTTCAAACCTCCCATTTTGCGAATATCCTGCTCGTCTGACATGGCGTGAATAACCGAACCAGCACCCAAGAACAACAAGGCTTTGAAAAATGCGTGGGTCATTACGTGGAACATAGCAGAAGTGTAAGACATCATGCCTAATGCCAAAAACATATAACCTAATTGGCTAACAGTTGAGTACGCCAATACTTTTTTGATGTCGTTTTGGAACAAACCAATAGAGGCAGCAAATAAAGCCGTACACAAACCTATAATACCTACAAAATTTAATGTATCTGGGGCTAAAGTATATAACAAATTAGAACGGACTACCATGTAAATACCTGCCGTAACCATTGTAGCAGCGTGGATAAGGGCAGAAACAGGCGTGGGACCCGCCATAGCATCTGGTAACCACGTATATAAAGGAATTTGAGCAGATTTACCCATTGCACCAATGAACAAACAGAACGTAATAAGGGCAATCGTAGGGTCGCCAACTTGTGCAGATTGAGCTACTTTTGCGAATAATTCTGTATATTCGGCTGTACCGTAGTTTATAAAGATTAAGAAAATGCCTACCAAGAAGCCTAAATCACCAATACGGTTCATTACAAAGGCTTTGCGGGCTGCATCTCCGTATTTTTCATTTTTATTCCAAAAACCAATTAACAAATAAGAACATAAACCTACGCCTTCCCAACCAAAGAACATCACTACATAGTTAGACCCCATGACTAAGAGTAACATAGAGAACATAAACAAGTTCAGAAAAGCCATAAACTTGCCAAAACCTTCGTCGTGGTGCATATAACCCACCGAGTAAATGTGTATCAATGAGCCAATCCCTGTAACGACCATTAACATTAACAAAGAAAGTTGGTCTATAAGGTACGAAAACTTGATGCTGACTGTACCTATGGTTAGCCACTCGAAAAGTTCGGCAGTGATAGGTTGGCTGCCTCCACTCAAAAAGGCATTGAACAGAATCAGAGATACCACAAAAGAGGCTACGGCAGAAGCTACACTAATAACACCTGCTGCACTGTTGGGGATATTGCGAAAGCCCAAGCCATTGACCAAGAAGCCCACAAAAGGGAAAAGTGGCACTAAGGCACAGAGTAAGGTTAGTTGCATAATATTGAATGAATATGGTTCAGGAACAGTATTTTTTAAGCAAATACCGTTTGATAGAAAGCTACTTTTTTACTTCAAGTCGCAAAGTAAAAAAAGAAAGTCGTTTTACAAAAAATATTTCTCTACAATATTTTTTACACTTCAAGTAAAAGTCGTTTCAAACTGTAGTTTGATGCTCTTAAGTTAAGAAAACAGTACATTCGCCTAAAAGTTTTTATTTTGTGTAAACCCAAAGAATAATGTAATTTTGAAAATCTTAAAAAATACTACACATACATATTAATTAATAACAGTTCAATATGCAACAGCATCTTTCTTACATGAAACGTACCTTTGACCTTGCTCTATTGGGACGAGGACAAGTTTGCCCTAATCCTATGGTGGGTTGTGTAATTGTACATAACGATAAGATAATTGGCGAAGGGTATCATCAAAAATATGGCGAAGCTCATGCAGAAGTGAATGCTATAGCAAGTGTGCAGCACAAAGAGTTGTTGAAAGAAGCTACGGTATATGTAAATTTAGAACCTTGCTCACATTTTGGCAAAACACCGCCTTGTGCAGACTTATTGATAAAGCACCAAGTAAAAAAAGTAGTGGTTTGTAATTTAGACAGTAATCCGTTGGTGGCGGGCAAAGGTATTCAGAAACTACGCAGTACAGGAATAGAAGTAGAGGTAGGTGTATTGGAGGAAGAAGGCAAAAATTTGAATAAACGATTTTTTACGTCTATGGAACACCAACGCCCTTACATTGTGCTGAAATGGGCAGAAACGGCAGACGGTTTTATTGCTCGTGAAGACTATAATTCTCGGTGGATTAGCAATGAGTTTTCTCGTATGCTCGTACACAAATGGCGAACCGAAGAAAGTGCTATTTGGGTGGGTAAAAATACGGCTTTGCACGACAACCCACAACTCAATGCTCGTAATTGGACGGGTAAACAACCTGTGAGAGTGGTCATGGACAGCCAACTCACTTTGCCAAGTTCCTTGCATTTGTTTGACCAAACACAAGCTACTTTGTGCTATAACCTCCAAAAATCTGCCTATCACGAAAAACTTGAATATATACAACTAAACTCTACCAACTTCGTTAAACAAATAGTGGCAGATTTGTATGCACGCAAACTGCAATCTGTTTTGGTAGAAGGCGGTGCAATGTTGCTCAATAGTTTGTTAGAGGCGGATTTATGGGACGAAATTCGTTTGTTTAAATGTGAGGCTATTTTTGGAAAAGGAATAGCTGCCCCACGCCCAAAAGGTAAGTTGTTTAGCAAAGAACATCTACAAACAGATACTTTGTATGTGTATCGCAAGTAAGTAACATTTCACAAAAATTTCCTTATATGAAAAGCATTGTTGTTGCATTGGTAGGTTGTGTTTCTTTAGTATATTTAATCAATCCCTCGGCGGGCATTATAGAAATTCTACCAGATAATCTTCCTGTTGTGGGCAATTTAGATGAAGCCACTGCTGCTGCCTTGTTGTTGTCATCTTTGCGTTATTTTGGCTTAGATTTAGCCAATTTGTTCAAAAAAGAAGATAAGAAAGATATTTTAAAAAAATCTTAATCCCTTCATTAATAAACTATTATGAAAAATTTTAGACCATTATTCGCCTTATTATTCGTAAGCACTATAGCCATTGGCTCGTTGTCATCTTGTATGAAAGCTGCCTGCCATGCCAATAAAAAACACGCCGTTAGCAAACACAAACACTATAACAGTATTCAGTATAGAAGTTATGGTAGAAGTCATCATTAAGAGTTTTCTAACTATTTTTTGTTAAGTTCATGATTAGTTTTAAAGATGTCATCTTTCCAAAAGATGACATCTTTTTTAATATCTTTGAATAGGTAGAAAACAAGCAATAAATTGCTATTTTTCAGTCAAATTTTGTATTTGTACTTCATTTACAAGTAGTTATATAAATTAAAATACCAAAAACAATGGACAAACCAAACTTAACTAAAGACATCTCTCTTGCTGACTTTAATGATTTTTATTGGTTGAAACAAGAACTTGTTGATTTTTGTAAAACTGTTGGGCTTCCAACTACAGGCGGAAAAATAGAAATAACTAACCGTATTCGCCATTATCTATCTACAGGCACAATCATTAAAAGCCAAACTGTAAAAAATAAGAGTACCTCAACATTTGATTGGAATGCAGAGCTATTAAGCCCCGAAACAATTATTACGGATAGCTATAAAAATGGGGAAAATGTTAGACGTTTTTTCTTACAAGAAATTGGTAGTCATTTTTCTTTTAATGTAATTTTTATGAATTGGATAAAAGAAAATGTTGGTAAGACATTAGGAGAGGCAGTAATTGAGTGGCACAGAATAAATGAGTTGAAAAAAGATAAAAACTATGAGAGTGAAATAGCACCACAATTTGAGTACAACAAGTACATGAGGGCTTTTCTTAAAGACAATCCAGACTTATCAAGTGCAGACGCAATGAAGTATTGGAAATTAAAAAGTGCAAAAAGAGGCACCAATGAATATGAAAAAACAGACTTGGAATTGAAGTAAAAAGCAGTAGTAGTTTGAAATGAGTATCAATATCTTTTATGATTTGTTGATATACAACCCATTGATTTAAAACCACTGTAACATAGAGTTTACGTCCACGCAATTCTATTGTCGTTTCAAAAATGGAAATTTGCGAAAATCTTTGGACATGAACATTACTACAAAATTTACTTTGCTTTGCTCTTCGCTGGTGTTGCTGTGTGGCACTTTCTTGTTTGTGTTGGTCAATCACGAAACGCAAGAGTCTTTGGAACAAGAAATCAAGTTCAAGTTAGAAAGAGAATCTAATTATGCTATTGGCAATATAGACAGGTTCATAGCTGAAAGACTGAATGATATTAGAATTTTGAGTAATGATGCCGTAATTACTTCTGATACAGCTACTTACAGGCAAGTTCGCCAAAGATTATCTTTGTTTAAACAACAAAATAAACTGTATGTAAGTGTTTCGTTTTTTAATAATGAAAGGGTGCGAATAGCAGACACCGAAGAAAAATCTATTGGCAAACAGCACTCTTTTTCTAAATATTGGCTCAAAGCCCAAGAAGATGACATTGTGTTAGACATTTCCTATTCAGAGTCTTTGCAGGAAGCAGTCATGCACTTTGTTGCAGTGGTGCGTAATCAACAAGGCAAACGTATCGGCTTAGTGGTGTCGAGGGTGCTAATTCGCAGTTTGTACCAAGTCTTTAGTGATGTGATAGAAGACAATCAAACACCAAATTTGTATGTAACTCTGTTAGACACCAATGGCGTGATGTTGTACTCTAATAAATTGAAAGACAGTGTTTTAACACAAAAACACCCGAACTTTCAGTTACTCCAGCAGCAAATTGTCGCACAACAAAGTAATAAAAAGGCATTGAGTTATTTTGAGCATGATAAACAAATTTACTTTTATACTTCCCAACAAGGCTACCTCAATTACGAAGGACACGACTGGATTTTTGTGATGAGCCTACCCAAACAAGCAGCTTTTGCTTCTGCCAAAGACTTGCGGTACAAAATTTATTACGTTTTTGTGCCTGTTATGTTGTTTTCGGTGTTATTGGCAATTTTATTTGGTCGTTATTTTTCAAAGCCTATTGTGCAGCTAAGTCGCATAGCCAAAATTTGGGGTGCGGGGCATTTAGACACCAAATTTGCACTGCAACACCACCGAAACGATGAAATAGGCAGTTTATCCGAACAATTACAAGGCATGGCTACCCAACTTGCCCGCAAAATACGTGAACAAGACGATTTGAACAATGAATTAAGCACGACTAACGAAAAACTACAAGAGTTGTACTTTGATGTAGAAAAATACAACCAAAATATGAAAGCAAGTATCAACTATGCCGAAAGAATACAGCAAGCTATGTTGCCAAATAAGCAACGGATACAAGGCTTCTTTCCAGATGCTTTTGTACTTTTTCAGCCTAAAAATGTAGTAAGTGGAGATTTTTACTTCTTTTACGAACTAAAATCTACCCAAAAACAGCTCCTTAGCCAAGAAGTTGCTATCAATTTGCAGCATACAGAAAATAAAATTCTACAACATCAGTCAGTAACTTCTATTAAAAAAACACAATATCAAAAGTCGTGTATCATAGCAGCTATAGACTGTACGGGACATGGCGTACCGGGTGCTTTAATGTCTGTGATAGGTCATAACGTATTACAGCAACTCATTGGTTACGAAGAACTTACCGAACCTGCACGTATTTTGTACCGCCTCAACGAAGAAGTACACCGTATTTTGCACCAAGAGTATAGCCGAAATAAAGATGGCATGGACGTAGCTCTTTGTCATATAGACTTTACACAAAAGCAATTACAATTTGCAGGGGTACATCGTCCTTTCATCTATTTTTCGCCTGACGGGGAACTTTGCGAAATTAAAGGCAATAAAGTATCTATTGGTGGCAACCCTCGCCACAACAAGACTTGGCAGGTAGATAATCATGTGTTGCCATTGAAAGATTTACATAGTTTTTACCTCTATTCAGACGGCTACGCAGACCAATTTAATGATGTGGCTTATCCTACTAAGTTCACCAATAAGGCTTTTAAAGAATTGCTCAAAAATATTTACACATTAGACATGGCTACGCAAGAACAGATTTTGCAACAAGAACATCAAATTTGGAAGGGAACAAATTGGCAAACAGATGATATTTTGGTGATTGGCGTGCAGATAAAAGTATGAAAATCAAGTATTTGTGATAAAAAAGAAGCTGGTATCATTAGCATACCAGCTTAGGTTTATTAGAATGGGTAAATTAAAAACTATTGGAATTTGATGAGTAAGTGATTTTTTTCTACTCTCTCACCTTTGTTTACGGCAATTTTTTTGATAATGCCGTCCCCTTGTGCCTTCAATACGTTTTCCATTTTCATTGCCTCCAAAATCAACAAAGTATCTCCTTTTTTCACTATATCTCCTTCATTCACAGCTATTTGTAAAATAAGACCGGGCATAGGTGCTTTCAAATCATTTACTTTTTGAGCAGACGCATTGCCCATGCCTAATTGTTCCAATAACAAGTCGAAACGGTCTTTGGCATTCATTTCTAACAATTTACCGTTTACTTTAAGTGTAAAAGTTTTGGCAGAAAAATCTATATGAACTACCTCTACATTATAAGATTGATTTTGGTAAACAATGTGGTATTGTTGAGGGGCTATTTGTACGAAATCCCATTGTATAGGTGTCTGATTAACAAGGACTTGTGTTTTGTCTTGTGAAACTTCTAAGGTTTGGGTATTATTAACCGTAACTTTTAACATGATGGTAACGTTGAGTGTATAAAGAACAGAGGTAATTGGTTTATTCTTTGCAATAATTGTGCTGATAGCTGGAATTTTCGCTGCAAATTTACAAGTGTTTTTGCGAAATAGCCAAAATACTTACGTCCTTTATTTTTAGTAAAAACTTTTGGCTAAGATTATGAGGTTTTAGGTTGCACATTTCTTACGCTATTTCCCCTTCCGCCACCCCATACAATTCCAATACCAACTCATCTATTTTTTCCAAAAAATATAAAGTTTCTCTGTCTATTCGTTGCTTTTCGGTAGGTAGTTGGGCGGTGTGATGCTCTGTTTTGAGGACTAATACTTTTTCTACATATTGCACTATTTTATCATGTAAGTTTTTTTCTTTTTTATTATTAAAATCAATAGGCGGAATAGGCAGTTGCGATAGTGTATTGCGAGAATATTCATAGTAGCCGTCCCTTTTCAGTTTGCCTACTAAGGTATTGTAGAAGTTCATGAATTTGCTATTCAAGATGCCCAAAATAAATTTTAAAGCAAGAGGCACTTCTTCTTTTTTTACTAAAATAAAAGTGTCTGTTAAAGTGTAAAAATTTTGGTGGTCTTGGCAAGTATCATAAGCAAACTTATTGCCTTTGGCGTACAAAGGTGTTAAGATTTTTTCTTTAGCAGTTTGGAATAAATGTAAATTTCGAGGCACACTTACAGAGTACCACGTACCTTGACCATTTTTAAACTCAAACCGTTGTACTAATCTATCATAAAACTGTTCCAAATATTTCTTAGTTTTAGGATATTTATCTATTAGTGTATCTTGTAAAGTTAATATCAAATACAAGTTCCTATGACTAATATGATAGGGTTGAATATCTCTTGTTTTGACATACTTTTGTAGTAATTCTTTTTCTAATTTATTGGTTTTCAGTATTTTTTCATCTACAATAAAAACCTCATTTAAACCAGATGTTATCCCCTGCCCCATTTCTACTAACTGACTGAGTACAGGAAAATTTGCTAACTTTTCTTGTAAATTTCTATGGGCTTGGTTGCTAAAACTCCAATTCGCAGGGTGCAGGCTGTTGGGGTTTAAGGTGTAGGTAGTGGCAATGGTGTTGCCCAATAATTTTTTATCGGGAATAGCCCGCAACTCCTCGCCAAACTGCATGACTTGAATAGGCTGTGGCGTATCACTTTTCACAAATGTATTGATAACGGTCAGCGTATTCACACCCTCAAAAATTTGAATGTTCTTAAAATCTACAATTTCCTGAATTTGGTAATGCGTCTGCATAAATTTTCTAAACGACAAGGCATTTTTAGAATTAAAATAATACCTTTCATTTATCATACTTAGTATGCCATTGGTTTTCAGCAGCTTATGAGCCATTGCCATAAAGAAAAAATAAATGTTGCTTTGGCGAGTAGCAAAGTCCGCAAACTTCTTTTCTAAGTAATCTTTTTGTTCAGTGGGCAGTGTATCCAATGAAAAATACGGAGGATTGCCTATCACAAAATCAAATCCGCCTTGTTTGATAACCGCAGGAAAGCCTTGTTTCCAATCAAACGTATTAATTTTACGTTTTTCTATGGGTGTAAGAAAAAGACTATTTTCGTAAAAATCATGGCTAATCAACGAATTACCATCAAGCACATTGTGGTCTAAGGTCGGCAATACTCTTTCTTTAATCAGTTGGTTTTGTTCTTTTACGCTGGCGGGGGTTTCGCCCTCCAAACACTTAATCAACAAACTCAACTTGGCAACTTCTACGGCTTGCGTGTCTATGTCCACCCCAAAAATATTGTTCAACAAAATCTGCTTTTTTACGGCACTCGTTAGTCTGTCATCTGGCGTGAGTTCCTTTACTTTTTTGCCACTTTCCTTTTGCTTGCGATAATAAGTTTCGTGATAGTTGAGCAAAAAATGGTACGTACCCAACAAAAAAGAACCCGAACCACAAGAAGGGTCTAATATTTTGAGTTGGGCTATCTGTTCGGGTGTTTGTTGGGCTATTGCCTTGCCGATGGTTTGCTGCACTATGTAGTCCACAATACATTTAGGCGTATAATAAACCCCTAATTCACGCCTTAATTCGGGAAATTGGGCTATAAAATTTTCATAGAAAGATGCCCAATCATCAGCTTTTAAAAACTCATCTTGATGCTCCCAAAGATATTTACCCCATTCCTCTAAAAAATTCATAGCAGTTTTTCTGCAATGAAAAAAGGTTAGTCCGTAAAAGATTTACGAAGTAAAATGTTTTTCTATCATTGCTATTTCTTCTGGCGAAAGTTGGTAGAGTTGATAAATTAAATTATCTAATTGATTTTCAGTAGCTTCTAAAACTCTACCGAGCAGTACTTTGTCTTGTGGTACACGAGCAGCAGTTATTTTTTGCTGCAAATCCATAAGTTTCTCAACTAACATAATTAACTGTTCGTATTGCTGTTTTTGCTGTTTATTATTCAAATCCAAAACTTTGATAGGTAGCTGTTCTAAATAAGCTATTGGAATTTTAGGAAATAATTTTTTGGAATTTTTAAACTTGACATTCATGTAAAAAGACATCAACTTAGAGTTTAAAATACCTAAAATATATTTGAGATTAGTTGAGCCAACCGCCAATACATTATACACATCACACACATTGTAGTAATGTTGGTTGTCATAAACAGCTATTATTTCATGTCCAATACGCCTAATTAAAAGTTTTTCATTTTCATAAATACTTCTATCTTTAAAATTACTCAAATCTTTTTCATCATAAAGTACATATTTTCCCTCAAAAGTCAAATTATACCGTTTGATACAACGACCTGCCACAATAGGCTTTGCCCCTTTTTTTGGCTTGTCCACTACATAAACAGACTGATAACCGTATTCAACCCCTCTTGCAAATTTGACTAATTGTTGTAATGGGGTAGTATGATTAGCTATTTTATATTCTATTGTTTTTTCTTCTTTTGAAGTATAAATATTAAAAATTTGTTCTGTATTTTGTAAAAAATCATCTTGTAAAAACTCTTTGTATGACATATTTTGTAAAAAATTACCCACAAAAGTTTTTATTTTATTTTCTGGTGTATAACCCTTTGAAAAAACAAAAATACAAGTATCAACAGAAGCTTGTTTAAATACATTAGCCCCTAAATCTAAAAGCAACTCTATATTGGTTTGTGTAAGCAGTAATTTCCTAATCTTACTATAACGCAAATTAGTTAGCAAATTGCTTGGAACAATTAAACTTACAGTTGCCTGATTTTTAGTGAGTTGAATAGCTTTTTCTATAAACAACAAATAACTTTCTAACTCAATATCTGCATATTTGAACCTATTTTTTAAATAGCTTTTTTGAGGTTCTGAAAAAACAGCCCCATACGGAGGATTGCCAATCACACAGTCAAAACCGCCTTGTTTAAAGACCTCTGCAAAGCCTTGTTTCCAATCAAACGTATTGATTTTTCGCATTTCTTTGGAAGTAGGAAAAAAACCTGTGTCATAGAAATCATGATTTATCAAAGAATTTCCACACAAAATATTATTATCCAATGTAGGCAAAACCCTATCTTTAAAAAGTATATTTTGTTCTTTTACGCTGGCGGGGGTTTCGCCCTCCAAACACTTAATCAACAAACTCAACTTGGCAACTTCTACGGCTTGCGTGTCTATGTCCACACCAAAAATATTGTTCAATAAAATTTGCTTTTTTACGGCACTCGTTAGCGTATCGTCTGGGGTAAGTTCCTTTACTTTTTTGCCCTGATTTTTGAGGGTGCGGTAGTAATCTTCATGGTAGTTGAGCAAATATTGGTAAGCACCCAACAAAAAAGAACCCGAACCACAAGAAGGGTCTAAAATTTTGAGTTGGGCTATCTGTTCAGGAGTTTGTTGGGCTATTGCCTTGCCTATGGTTTGCTGCACTATGTAGTCCACGATGTACTGCGGGGTGTAGTACACGCCACCTGCTCGCCTTACGTCAAGTTTGGTATCTATATGTGCCGTTTTCTGTTCGTCTATCGTAATGACACTACCCAAAAACTGTTCGTAAGCAGCCCCTAAAATTTCGACAGGAATAACAGAAAAGTCAAAACCATTTTCTGCGTACAGTTCTAAAATTATATTTTTGATAACCTTGTTATCAACTTTGAGGTGTCTGGTTACGTGGTCTTTTTTGAAATCAAACAAGCCCGAATTGTACCGTTGGTCGGCAGCGTAAAACAGTTGATAGACGTTTTCATAGATATTCCCCTTTTTCGTACACTCTTTGAGTTGGTTTTTTGACTCAATATTTCGGTCTTCAGCTATTTTCAAGAACAGTAACCTGTCTAATGTTTGTTGTACGGCATAGTTCAAATCAAATTCGTCTATTTCAGGGTTGCGTGTAACCAAACTTGTTGCCAAATAAGCTCGCCACTTTTCTAACTCCTTCAAAAACACCACTGTAACACTTTCTTTTTGGCTAAAATCTTTGGCATATTTTTGAGTGAGTTTGTCTATACTCCCCTGCATGACATTATTTTTTTCAAACGTATCCCAAAAAAAGTCAAATTCTTTAAGGTAGTCTTTGTAAGTATAATAAAGCAACCTTCCTTTTTGGGCGGTGTCTTTGTCTGTGGGTTTTCGGGTGGTGTTATACAGTGCAAACTCCTCAAAATCAGTGAGTAAGGAAATTAGCAAGCCCCCCTGCCAACCGTACAAGCGAAGTTGTTGGGCGGGGTTGCTGTCGTCTTTGATATTAACAGAAGGTTTTTTAGTTTCTACATAAAAGAAGTTCCGATTTTCCTCTCGTCTAAACAAATAATCAGGGTATTTCGTGCTTATACCCTTCCGCAACAACGCCTCATGCACTACCTCCTTGCGGAAAGGGGCAAAGTTTTGGTCATTGTTAATGTCCCAATTCAAGGCACGAAAAAACGGATTGACAAACTCTATACGGGTTTGCGTTTCGTTGTATGTACCACTTTTGTAGTGGGGCAAAAACTCCTCAAACTTGCCTACCAACTCGGCAATGAGGGCGTAGGCTTCGGCTTTGGTGTAAATTTGGAATTGCATAGTGCAAAAATAGAGTTTTTATTGATTTTTTAGCCTCAAAATCTACTTAGGTTTTCTGGTGTCATGCTATAAATTATTATACAAAAAGTGTTTAGCTCTACTATTTCTTCGAGAATTTTTAAGACAGTTCGTTAGTTCTTCTATAGTTTTTAAGGCACGATACTAATGCACCACAGCCAAAGTTTCTTTTTAAGGTGCTTTTTTAACACAAACCTGCCTTTGTGCCTCACAACAACAGCCGTTTTGTTGGTGCAACTGCCTGAATAGCTGCATAGCTGTAGTTTCGTGGGGACGAGCCTGAATCGTAGGATTAGGCGTACTGTTTTGTTCTTGTTGAATTTCTTGTAAATCTTCGGGGTTAAAACTTTGTGGAATGAGGCTTTGCAAATCGGGTTGTCCTGCATCTACCCAGCAAGTGTACCAAAAATCTGCTACCATTTGAATAGAAGCACGCATACGCCGTTCTACCTGCCCATTGAGGCGTTGGTGGTAGGCTTGCGAAAAGTCTTTTGAATAGACTCTTGTAGGAATATTGTTTCGAGTTTCAAAACCAAATTTACGGTCTTCGCCCATAGCTGCGGTGAGTTCTTTTTCGAAACGCAAGACAGAATCTAAGGCAAAATGAGCATTACTTACTGCCTCCCAAGCCGTATTCAAAGGATTGTCTAAATATTGAGCTTTGCGGTCAAATAAAAAATCGTATTGCGAAGAAAATAATTCGGGCAGCCGAGATTCCCAAAAACCATGTATGCCTATCTGCCCTGTTTTTTGTCCATTATAATTTTCGGTAGTGTGTAAAGGCACATTTGCATCTCCTATATAATGCCCAATGTCTGCGGATACCAACAAAATTTTTTTGACATTTTTCTCCTTAAAGGCTTCTGTCAGTTGGAATTTCATCTTGTAAATGTGCCAAGGGACTATGCCGTAGGCTTGCAGCGTATCTTCTGTATATTTTTCTATAGCTTTTTTCCAAGTGCGAGGCATTTTGTATATTGCAGAGTCGCCATAAATATCTATGTCTATATAATGGCGTTGAGCTTCGCCTTCTACGGCATAACGGCGTTTGTCGGGGTTCACAGCATTTTCGGTAATAAACTGAATATGGTATTTGTAAAAGCCCAACATTTCGGGAGGTAACGTAAAAACCGCCATTCTGTTGATAAGTTGATGCCCAAAAAAGCCCCAACATTGGGCTACAGTAGGCAATAAACACACTACGAATGTGAGAAAGTAACGTAATAATTGCATACAAATAAAGTTAGTAGGTAAGCTATGTGTTAAATATAACAGCAGTTATCTCAAAGATATTGATAGACAAAACTAAAAAACACTTTCCAAGTCTTTTAGACTTGGAAAGTTTGTGAAGTACTATCAACACTTTTACAACTACCAATATAACATTTTTTGAAGAACTATTCATCAACGCTATGTTTAGAAATAAAAACATTTTTTTTACTTTGTGCAACCCTTCACTTTTTTCTTTGTCTTTCTACCAAATAAAAGACCTCTATGGATATAGCTGTTCATTTATCATCTTTGTCAAAATCTTCCTTAGCGGTGAGTTTCTCGCCATCACCACAAGCACTTTCTTTAGTAGAAAGATGTTTGGCGGGAGATAGAAAAGCACAATTTGACTTGTACCAACAGTACGCCAAAGCCATGTATAATTGTTGCTTGCGAATAGTAAACCACGACACAGAGGCAGAAGATGTATTGCAAGAAGCCTTTTTGTTGGCTTTTAGGCGGTTGGGCGAATACCGCAAAGAGGCAGAATTTGGGGCTTGGTTGAAACGAATTGTCGTGAATACCGCCATTAATCACATTCGGAAACGTAGAATGGATTTGCTACCCATAGAAAATGCCAAAGGGCAATTAGACGATACCGAGCAAGACCGCCAAAGAGATGCCAACTTGAGCTATGAAGTAGAAAAAGTGAAAAGGGCTATTCAACAACTGCCAGACGGTTTTCGTGTTGTAACTACTTTGTACTTATTAGAGGGCTACGACCATGTAGAAATTGCAGAAATTTTAGGCATTTCTGAATCTACCTCTAAGTCGCAATACAACAGAGCAAAGGCAAAATTGAGAGAAATTTTAACTAACTAAATAGCTATGGAAACAAAAGATAATTTAGAAAAATTTGTGTTACAAAACAGAGAGGCTTTCGACGACAAAGCCCCCTCGATGGACTTGTGGAACAAATTGGCAGATGAGTTAGCCAAAGAAGATTTACAGAAGACTTCGCAACGCCCACAAAAAATGTTGCCAGTCCGCAAAGTATGGCAAATGGCTGCGGGTTTTGCTGCGGTGATGCTCTTGGGTTGGTTGTTGCAGTGGAAATACTTGCAAAATCCTGCTACTGTTTCGCAAGATACGGTACAAGCCCAGCCTTCTTTTCAAAAAATAGCCCCAGAAATAGCCGAAGCCGAAACGTACTATTTTATGCAAATCAATCAGCTACAAAGCAACTTGAAAAAGTACAATAGTAAGACAGTAGGCATAGAAAATTCGGAAGTGAGCCAAGAAGTAGAAAAATTGGATACGGTGTATCAAAACCTTAAAAAAGATTTTTATTCTTCTGGTGGACAAGAAGAAGTAGTAAGGGCGATGATACAAAATTTACAACTACGCCTCCAATTACTCCAACAACATTTGGACGTGGTAGAAAAAGCCGAAAAACTCAAAAAAGGCGAAGTAGCTTTATAGAGGCAATTTTTAATTAGTAAATTTTAAATTAATCAAACCCTACAAGTTTCCTATAAAGCCTTGTAGGGTTTATCATTTTTGTTAATTTTAAAAATTGATTATTTAGCTTAGTATTGTATTTTTCTTTTAATATTCACAGTAATTTCTTGGTTATTTTTTATCAAAAAGTATCTTTGTTCTAACAACTACACATGAACCAATATGAAAAAAATTTATAAGACTTTTGTAGTAGAAGATAACCGTACCGAAGGGTTATTATTACAACTTGCCCTATCAGAAATTTTGAATCTTGAGGTAAAAATGTTCCCAACGGCACAATCGTTGTTAGAACATTTGGTAGAAAACCCCGCCATTGTAATTGTAGATTTGAATCTTCCTGATATGATGGGTTTGGAGTTAATTAAGATTATAAGAGAAAAATATCCCAAAATACGCATAGTAGTAGTATCTGCCCAAAGAGATATGGATATGTTGGCAAAAGTTCAAGCTATGGGTATTTACAACTATTTGGTAAAAAGTGAGGACTGCTTGGTTTATTTACATAAAGTTATTGAAGAATTATTAATTATCTTAGAATATCAACAAACTTTCAATACACATTAATCCTATTCACTTCTTTTACTTCAAAGTTTAACAGATAATTACGTGGCAACGGATAAAAAATACTCAGCTTTAGTCATGGGTGGCTCGGCAGGGAGCATCAAGGTCATCAAACAAATTTTGGGTGATTTGACTTTTGTGCCTTCTGTACCTATTTTTATAGCACTACATAGATTACAGTCTGATAAAAACTCTAAATTACAAGAAGTTATCCAATATGCTACGCCTATTCCTGTGATAGAACCTACTCATGGGCAACGTATAGAGGGTGGGAAAATCTATTTAGCTCCCGCAGATTATCACTTAGTAGTTACCCCAGAGCTAACTTTTGAATTGTCGGGCAGTCCTTTAGTACACTATTCTCGTCCTTCTATAGATGTGCTATTTCTATCTTCAGCAGATATTTTTAAACACAATTTAATAGGCGTTTTGGTTACAGGAGCAAACCGTGACGGAGCTTTGGGCATGAAAGCCATAAAAGAACAAGGTGGGCATACGATTGTGCAAGACCCTAACGACAGTTTTGTGGCAACCATGCCCAAAGCAGCCATACAACTTAGTAAAATAGACCATGTACTAAATAGCAATGAAATAGCCTCGCACTTAAATAGATTAGGTCACTTATTGTAAGTTTATCTATCTATTCTTCAAAAACGTCCTCCACATTTACTTCCAAATCTGGAAAAAGAATGGGCGAAAAAGTATCTTCTTTCACATAAATCCCTTTGAAAACATACTTTTCGTTTTCTAAATAAAACTGTTCTATGGTGTTTTCGCTGGGGCGGACTATCCAATATTCTAACACGCCATTTTCTTGGTACAATGCAAATTTATCTTTCACATCTGTTTTGGTACTACTTGGCGATACAATTTCTATAATCAAATCTGGCGAACCTAAACAGCCTTGCGTGTCCAATTTAGCCCTATCACAAATTACACAAATAT
This sequence comes from Cytophagales bacterium, assembly GCA_947457925.1. Taxonomy (GTDB): domain Bacteria; phylum Bacteroidota; class Bacteroidia; order Cytophagales; family Thermoflexibacteraceae; genus JAAFKA01. The sequence goes on from CANGYA010000007.1 coordinate 48,345, forward strand.
CGGGCTGTACCACTGTATAAATGTCTTTTTCGGTCTTGCCCGCAGGGTTTTTCACGAGTTTGACATCAAAAGGGGCATGAAAAACTCGACACGTTTTCCCTCTAAAATAACTTGAAAAATCTCTGTGCAAATTGCCAGAAACAGTTTGATGATAACGGTTAGGGGCTGACATTTGGCGAATATAACCCTTGAGTAGTTCTACTCTTTCTATGAATTGCCAAGTGATATAGTCTGCATAAGAATAGACTGTATTTGGGTTGAGTTGGTCTATAGAAGTGATTGTCATACTACTGCATCTTTTTAGTAGGCTAAAATAAGCATTGTTACGTAATCTTACAACTATTTCAGTGATTAAGCATAATGTGATTAATTAACGTAAAAAACCTATGTTAAATCCGCCTAATCTGTGTTAGCTGTGTGCTTAGAACAGAAAAAGCCACTTCTACAAGAAGCAGCTTTTATCACACTAAACATTAAAACAAAATGAAAACAAAAATTCTTTTTCTTTATTGAGCAAAGTTACGGAAATATTAACAAATACTGAATTTATCGTAAAAAAATGTCAAAAACAATTTAACCCTGTAATAGGGTTGCAATAATGCGACTTTTTTTATAGTTTTAGCAAAAAAATTCACTACGAATGATACATTACGAACATTTTCAGTTAGAAAACGGACTGAATGTCTATGTCCACGAAGACCATACCACACCCATCGCCGTACTTAATCTTTTGTATGGTGTAGGTTCAAGAGATGAGGACGAAAATAAAACGGGCTTTGCCCACTTGTTCGAGCATTTGATGTTTGGCGGTTCTGTTAATATTCCTATTTATGACGAACCATTGCAACGGGCTGGTGGCGAAAACAACGCCTTTACTTCGCCAGACATTACGAATTATTACGTAACTATTCCCTCAAAAAACTTAGAAACGGCTTTTTGGTTAGAGTCAGACCGTATGTTGAGTTTGGCGTTTAGCGAGGAGTCTTTGGAGGTGCAAAGAAAAGTAGTGATAGAGGAATTTAAACAACGGTATCTGAACCAACCTTACGGAGATGTTTGGCTCAAATTAAACCCTTTGGTTTATACACAGCACCCTTACAAATGGTGTACGATTGGCAAGGATATTAGCCATATAGAAAATGCCACGATGGAAGATGTAAAATCATTTTTCTCAAAATATTACGTCCCCAATAATGCCCATTTGGTGGTGGCAGGAGATGTAACGTTGGTACAAGTAAAGAGGCTATGCAAAAAATGGTTTGCACCTATAGCAAAAGGAGCAGTTCCGCCACGCAATTTGCCCAAAGAGCCACGCCAAACAGAAGCCCGTTTGTTGGAAGTGGAGGCAGATGTACCTGCATCTGTGCTATACAAAGTGTACCCGATGTGCAACCGTACTTCTTTGCAGTACCACCCTACCGACTTGTTGAGTGATTTATTGGGAAGAAGTAAATCTTCAAGGCTTTATACCAAATTGGTGCAGCAGCAACAGTTGTTCAGTTCGGTAAGTGCTTCGGTTACAGGGGCTTTAGATGATGGTTTGTTGGTGGTTTCGGGTAGGGTGAATAAGGGTGTGGATATGAAGGTAGCTGATGAAGCCGTAAGTGAAATTGTGGAGGAATTTAGACACCATTTAGTAGATGAACATGAGCTTCAAAAGGTAAAAAATCAGGCGGAATCTACCTTGATTTTTAGTGAAATGGAGTTGCTTAACCGTGCTATGGGTTTGGCGTATGCTGCCTTTGCAGGTGATGTGGACTTGATTAACCAAGAATCTGCCCGCATACAAGCCGTTACACCTGCACGCATACAAACTGTGGCGTATGATGTCTTGCGAGCTAATAATTGTACGACAATGTACTACAAGAGTAAGCAAAGTTAATAGGTGAGAAAAGTTATATAGTAACTGACCTGAGTATTGTAATTTGTGGTAAAAAATCATACATTTTTTACCACAACCTACTACCCAAACTACAACATTCCCTTCGTACTTGGCAAATTCATGTTATTCATATCACGTTTTACTGCCATACCTATAGCCTTTGCCAAAGCCTTAAAGATACCTTCTATTTTGTGGTGTTCATTTTGCCCTTCCGCCTGAATATTGAGATTGGCTTTTGCCCCATCTGCAAAAGATTTGAAGAAATGCTCAAACATTTCGGTAGGCATTTCGCCTATTTTCTCCCGTTTAAATTCGGCTTTCCACACCAACCAACTTCTCCCGCCAAAATCTAAGGCTACTTGTGCCAAACAGTCGTCCATAGGCAAGCAATAGCCATACCGTTGAATACCTTTTTTGTCTGCCAATGCCTTCGCAAAAGTTTCGCCTAAGGCAATCGCCGTATCTTCTATAGTATGGTGTTCGTCTATGTGCAAATCTCCTTTGACCTTAATCGTCAAATCAACGCCAGAGTGTCGGGCTAATTGGTCGAGCATGTGGTCAAAAAAGCCTAAACCTGTGTGAATATTGGCTTTGCCTGTACCGTCGAGGTTCAGTTGGATATGAATATCCGTTTCGTTGGTAGTGCGTTGGTAGCTGGCATTTCTGCGTGGGAGCAACAAAAATTCGGCTATAGCCAACCAATTTTGAGCATCTAAAGCCAAATGTGCCTGCAATTCTTCGGGGACTTCAAGGTGTTGGTTGTCTGTATGACGAATAAGAATACCCTTTGCCCCTAAATTTTTTGCCAACTGAATATCCGTCAATCTATCACCAATGACATACGAATTAGGTAAGTCATACAAGTCTGGATTTTGAATAAACTTAGTGAGCATACCCGTATTTGGTTTACGCGTAGGGGCATTTTGCCATTCAAAATGTTCATCTATGTACGTTTCATCAAACACAATACCCTGACTTGCCAACAATTCAGTCATTTTGTTGTGAGATTCCCAAAAACTTTCTGTCGGGAAACTCTCCGTTCCCAAACCGTCTTGGTTCGTAACCATCACAAATTGATAAGGCAATTTTTGGCGAATGAGATGTAACGCATGAATGACATTGGGCAAGAAATTTAATTTAGACAATTTGTCAATCTGATAGTTGTCTTGTGGCTCGTGAATCAACGTACCATCTCTATCTATGAACAGCACTTTTTGCATAAAGAGTATATAATTTATGGTATTTCGCCTATTTTGGGCGGTATATGCACAAAGTAAAGGCATTTGCCTGTAAAGTTACAGCCTAAATCTCTGTTTTTGATGTTATGATATGGTTAAAATAATTTGTTAATAGTAAAGCTCCTTAGCTATGTCTGCACATTGCTCAAAAAAAAATCTCTTAATTTCTAATCAAATTTGTAAAAAATTCTTAATTTCATTATTGTTTTATTAAATAATTGTTGCAAACTTTAAGGCGTAGCTAAGTGCTACTTGTGGGCTTGTGTTCTTTGAATAGCTGTTTTACTTTTTCACCTTAACCATTTATTAACCTATGACATAAAACTATCGAGTAAATAACTTTTTCCAATCATTTATAGCATTATCGAGCTTGTAAATGAGTAGCAATTACGATTTGATAAACTTATTGAATTTTTGCTATTTTTTCGTTCTTTCTTGTAAAGAACTATTTTTGGTTTCAATGAAAATGAAAATTAAAAACAACACACAAAAAGTATGAACAAAATTCGCAATCTATGGAGATTGTCATTGACGTTGGCACTTTCCCTATGTTTCACCACTTTACTTTTCGCCCAAAAAACGGTATCGGGCAAGGTAACAACGAAAGAAGAACCTAATGGCGCGCCAAGT
>CANGYA010000008.1 GCA_947457925.1 Cytophagales bacterium
AGGACATCACCGTTGAACAGTTAAAAGAATTGGACAAATATTTTCAATTCACCGCCTCTAACAACTCCGAAATAGCCTGCGTATGGCTGACTTTGGCGGGCAAGAAAAGCTATGAACCTGCGTACTACGCCATAGACAGATTTTTAACGCAAGTAGGTCGCCGAAAATTCGTTGTGCCTGTTTATCATGCACTTTACACCAACAAAGACGAAAAAGCCAAGAATTGGGCTTTACAAACGTACAAAAAAGCAAGAGGGAACTACCATTTCTTGACGGTAACTACATTGGACAGGTTGTTAAGACCAGAATAAATGGGTAAAGAATTTAACTAAACCTATAAGGTTGCAAAAACCTTATAGGTTTGATATACAGCTAATTACGCCAAAGATGCAGCTAACATTTCTGCCAAATCATAGACCTTAATTTCGTTTTCTTTGTTGTGGCGTTTCATACCGTCTGCCAACATAGTCATACAAAACGGACAGCCTACAGCCACCACTTTTGCCCCAGTTTCCAAAGCATCTTCGGTTCTTTCGTGGTTTACTTCCTTATGTCCATGTTCGGCTTCTTTGAACATTTGCGCGCCACCAGCCCCACAACACAAGCCTTTTGCCTTAGCTCTTTTCATTTCTACCAACTCCACATCTAACAATTCAATTACTTCGCGTGGTGCTTCGTAAATGTCATTAGCTCTGCCCAAATAACAAGAATCGTGGAAAGTGATGCGTTTTCCTTTAAATTCTCCGCCATCTTTAAGCCTAATTTTCCCTGCATTAATGAGTTGTTGCAAAAACTGCGAATGGTGCAACACTTCATAGTTACCACCCAAAACAGGGTATTCGTTTTTCAATGTATTGAAACAGTGCGGACAAGCCGTTACAATTTTTTTAACTGCGTAGCCGTTCAAAACTTGTATGTTATTGACTGCCTGCATTTGAAACAAAAACTCGTTGCCTGCACGTTTTGCAGGGTCGCCTGTGCAGCTTTCTTCTGTCCCCAATACAGCGAAGCTCACGCCGATATGGTTGAGGATTTTGATAAAAGCCCCCGTTACTTTTTTGTATCTGTCATCAAATGAACCTGCACAACCCACCCAAAACAAAATTTCTGGCGTTTCGCCTTTGGCAGCCATTTCTGCCATTGTAGGTATTTTTAACATAGTTGTAAGCCGTTTTACAGTGATTTAGTGTTGCGAAAGTACAAAAAACTTTGAGGAATAAATAGTAATGATAAGAAAAATTATTATGCGTGCATACTATTTTTTTAAACTCAATAGAGAACAAAAGAATTTCTACCAAAACCATTGAATAGCCATTGTACAATTCAACAATAAACTGTCTAATAATTCCACTGCCACACCGCCCCCATATAAAAAGTCTGTAATTGATAAGTGTCCACAGTCCAGTTTTTATATTCTTTGTCAAAGAAAAATTGCCTTTCGTTTTGTGTGTTTAATAGGTTATTGACAGAAGCAAAAAAAATCAACGCAGATTTGTTCACTTTAAAAAGTCTATTAACCGTAAGGCTTACATTATGGTACGCATTGTATTGGGCTGTATTGATTTCTTGCGACAAAATAGGTTGGTACGTATCAATTGCAGGCTGGTACATAGCACTCACTACAGGCGTATAATAACGTCCTTCTCTGGTCATATAAGACACTGATAATGAGGCTATTTTAGGGTGTCTAAACGTGGCTACAGCTTTTACAAAATACGCCATATCGTCTGCGGTGCGGTACTCTTTTTCTCCAATTTGTTGGCGTTGCGACAAAAAAGTATTGGCTACATTTAGCACTACATACTTCCCAAATTCTTTTTGCAAAGCCACTTCAAAACCCCAAGTATTTACATTTTTACTTACCAAACCATTTAATAAAGTTTGTTCTCCGCCCTCTTGTTTATGGAAAATAGCCGAAGAAAAATCTAAATTTTTTCCTTTAAAATCATAGTCTAATGCAAATTGCCAACTATCTAACTGCACAAATTTTGGGTTCAAATAATTAGGCGTACTGTAATTGTAATAATTGCCACCACTCAAAAGCCAACGGTGTTTGTTAGAAGGTTGATAACGGAAAGCAATTTGTTTGCTGTTATGAAAATTTTGCGTGCCTGTAGGAATATTCAACCTACTTGCCACAGACAAATTCAGTTCGGGGCGAATGTCCCAACTTGTATAAAAATACCATTCTAATAAATGATTTTCCTCCAAATTTTTTGCCTTAAACGTAGGTGCAGTTGGAGAAAGAGCATAAAAATAAATTGGCACTTTGCTATTTGCCTCATAATTACTGTAATCATACTGCAAACCTGTCTGCCAAGTAATATTTTTGAAACCTACATATTTGTAGTTCAAAGCTGCAAAAAATTGTTGTTGATGCACCGCAGATTGTAAGTTGCCAAAACTGTAATCTTGACGACTTTTATCGGCTAATGTGTTGAAAGTCAATAAACTATGTGCATATTTTTTACTGAAATTGTTTATCCAAAAACCACGTTGTTTGTTTGCCAAGTTGTTGCCTTCGTAGGTATAACTATGATTTTTATAAGAAAAACCCTCGTCTATCAAATACACAAAACTGTTCCAAGTTGTATTTTCATTGAATTGTATAAAAGTATTACAACCAAAATCAGTAGTAGTAAAATTATTAAGACGTGGCACATTTTTTTTGTTAAGACCAATAAAAGCCTCAGAAAATTGGCGGTTGCCGTAAACCTGCACAAAATTTTTCTTACCTAATTTTTTTGACCAAAAAGCCCCTGCATTTGCCAAACCTAAGGCAATTTGTAATTGGTTAGTTGGCAATTTTTTTATCGTTTCTATTTCTATCAAACCTGCACTCGAATTGCCATAAGTCAAGGGCGGATTAGACGCATAGACATACATTTTGTGGATAATTTCGGTATTAAACAAACTAAAATTGCCCAAACCATTCAGTTGGCTGTTTCGCACAGGGTTGTAAATCGGCACACCGTTTAACACAACCCTTGACCTATCTGCCGAACTCCCCCGCAAAACAGGGTTGGCGGTTTCTTCGGTGTTAGTAGAGGCGGGCAACAACGTAATAGCTTTGAGGGCATCGCCTGCTGCCAAAGGATTTGTATAAATCTGGATTTTGTCTAATTTGGTTACTGAAAAATCTTGCGAAATAGGGTCTTGTGCCACTACAGAAACCTCTTGTAACAAGCCCGCAGTGCTTACAAGTGTAATTTTTAAGGTATCACTCACTTTGCTAATCACTATTTGTTGGCTTTCATACCCTATAAAAGATACCAACAAAGTATCGGGCAACTGCCGAACTGCCAACTGAAAAACACCGTCAAAATCTGTGGTTGTGCCTGTCTGCACTGCATTTTTCCAATATACATTGGCTGCAAAAATAGGTTGCTTTGCGTCATCTATCACTTTGCCCACCAAGTTTTTTTGTGCAAAGGCAAGATGTGATAACAAAAAAAATATAAGAATGAATGATTTGTTTTTCATAGAATTAAATAAAAAATGTGAAAACCTGTAGCATAGACTTTAGTCGGGGACACCTAGTCTGTGCTTTTCTGTGGCTACAGACTAAAGTCTATGCTACAGAAAAATTATTTCCCAACTAATTTACTGGCTAACTGATTGATTCCGTAGCTATTAGGATAAGCTGCAATGCCTTCTTGAAAATACTTTTTAGCCTCCGTCCACTTCTCTTTTTTGATATACAACTTCACCAACATTTCATACGCCTCCTCTTTGCCCCAAGAAGGTAGCAAAGCATTTTGTACTTTTTGGGCAGGTAGGGCTACGGCTTTTAGTAAATATTGTTCTGCTTCTTTGCCACCACCGTATTGCTCTGGCGTATAAAAATCACTGCTGGCATAGACAAAATAGCCTCTTGGATTTTCTTTGTCTAATTGCATTGCTTTTTCGGCATTACTTTTTACAGTGGACGAAATAAACGGTGCTTTGATGCCCATTTTGAATTGAATAGAAAAACTTTGTAACAAAGCCAACATTGCATAATCCTCAGAATTTTTACCTTTCATCTCGTCCAACAAGTCAATTCCCTCATCTGTGTACTGTTCTGCAAGGTCTTTTTTGCCCAATTTCAAGGCATAAATTGCGTGGTAATACGCCAAATAAGCCCGCCAATACTGAATAAGATTTTGGTTTTTCTGTTTGTATAAAGTGGTTAAATCTGTTTTGAGTTGTGCCAACTGTTCATCTTTTTGTGTCATCATACCTTGCACAAAGGCGTTGTAGATTTTTTGTTGGATACCATTCATCAAGTTATCTGCTTGAAATACAGTTACTTGTTGTGTATAAGACTGTGCAGCTAAAACATCTGTTCCTGTGTTTTGGCAAGCTCCTAATAATAGGGCGAATACAATTAAATTTTTCATAATATAAACTTGTTTATTTTGTAAACTAAAATTTGAAAATAAAAACGACTGTTTAGTCGTAGTAAAATTGTGTTATGAATGAACCCTTAAACATTAAAGGGCTAATACACTCTAAAATCCTGTTAATCTTATAATCCTGTTGAAAAATAACTAAAAAAATCTTGTTAATCTTGTAATCTTGTTATAGGATATACTTTTTCAATGCTTCCACATATTCCTCAAAAGCCTTGATACCCACCTCCGTAATTTTTACAGCAGTATGCGGATAGTTGTCTTTGTAGCCTTTTTCGATAACAATGTACGCCACCTCCTCCAATTTTTTGAGTTGCACACTCAAATTACCCGAAGTAGCCTGCGTAATTTCTTTGAGTTGGTTAAACTCCGACTCTTTATTTGCAATCAAAAAAGACATAATAGCCAACCGTAACTGCGAATGTAAAACGGGATTAAGGTCTTTATACATAGCTTTTCTGTGTTTTTTGATACCGCAAATAACAACCCACTACAAAACCTCCAATAAAACCCGCCACCGCCATACACAAAGGTTGCAAGTATAAAGGCACAAAAAAAGCTGCCAAACCTACCAAATTGATAAACAAACCGCCAAATTGAAGAGGTGCAGACTGAATTGTCCACGCTGTTATCAAAAATCCCATACCTAAAAGTAACAACATCACAGGCATTAAATTAGCCCCTAAAACTCCGAAAAGTGCAAAACCTAAAATATATATGTTAATACTAAGCACAGTCCAAACTTTTTTCAGGGTTGTTTGCAATAAATTATTGCTATTTGCCTTCTTGCTATAATACCTCCACGTAAATACACTCCCCACAGGCATCAAAAGATAAGGTAGAAAACTAACAGCTTTTAAATCAGGTATTTGCAACATAAAATATTGCCCTAATGCTGCAACAGTAATGAGCAAACCCCAAAACATATAAACAGTATCGTCTTGTTCTACTTTTTGTTTAGCTTGTTGAATGACTTGTGTTATCAAAGCTAAACTTTGTTGCGGACTAAAATGCTCTTCCATCGTGTTTTAGTTTCTTATACGTTGCAAACATAAATTAGTTTATTTTGTAAACCAAATTTTTTGAAAAATAAATACCTAACTTTTCAACATCAGTAAGGTATCAACTAACAAAATATTTGTCTGCTACCTAAAAAAACACGCAAATTTTTGTAAACTGTGCATAGCTTTTTTATTTTGCTAAAAAATAAAACGCAAACAGATGAAGTATTTTCGTGTTTTTGGGCTAATCGGGTGGCTTTGGTGCTGTCATTTTGTTGTTAGTGGGCAAGATGTAGAGGCGTTGATGCGAGAGGCAAACGGGTTTTTTAACCAAAAAAAATATACCAATGCCCTCAATTATTACGAGAAAGTTTTGGCTGTGGAGGCTAATAACCGTAAAGCTGTTTTTAGGGCTGGGGTGTGTTATTTAGAAATAGGTCAATATGACAATTCCTTAGATTATTTTGAAATAGTAAAACAATACCAAGATACAACCATAAAAGATTTTGGATTTTGGTATGCTAAAGCCAACTATTACAACCAACAGTTTGATACAGCCTATCAATACCTTAAAACTACTTCGCTGACCTATGGTAAAGAAGCTATGGAATTGCGGAGAAATATAGACAATGCTATGTCCTTAAAAAAGACTAAGAAGGACTATATTGTTCAAAATGCAGGCTCGGAAATTAACACTCCTTTTGATGAAGTAGCTCCATTGTTGAATAAAGATTTGAAAAAAATGATTTTTACTCGGCAAATCATTCCTCAAAAATTAGATAATACAAATGTTATTGAAAAAAAAGAATTGTATTATACACAATTACAATTAGATAATACTTGGCAAAAAACTATCCTCCTCCCCTATCATACTGAACAAAGTACGGTGGTAGCATGGACAGAAGATGATACAAAACTGCACCTTTCGCAGCAAGGTACATTGGTTATTGCAGAACTTTTAGGAACGGAAATAGCTACTGCCAGTCCCCTCAAAGGCTATGTAAACCTCAAAGATGCCCAACAAACAGCTTGTACGTTTTATGACTATGGTCAAAAAATCATTTTTGCGTCTAACTACAACACCAAAAATGGCGACTATGATTTGTTTGAAAGTACGTTGCGGAGAGATGCTACGTGGTCGTCCCCTACCCCACTAAGCACGTTGAACAGCCCTGAAGATGACAATACGCCGTTCATAGCAGCAGATGGTAAAACCTTGTATTTTAGCTCAAAGGGTCATCAAAATATTGGGGGTTATGATGTTTTCAAGAGTGTGTATGACGAGAGTACAAAAACATGGGGAAAACCCGAAAATATGGGCTTACCTATTAACTCTGTGGCAGATGATTGGTGGTTTAGTTGTTATGATGACATTGCCTATATGAGTTCTAATCGGGCTGGTGGAACTGGAAAAGATGATATTTACAAAATATATTTCTTTCCAAAAGTTAAAATTTCTGGGAAGGTTTTTCACCGTCATAGCAAAGAAATAGTACCGAATAGCACTATACGTTTTAGCCATGAAAATCAGGTTTTTGAGGTAAAAACAGATGAAAATGCACGTTATGAAACTTTATTGCCTTTTGATAAAACTTGGGTTGTAAAAGTATTTTTAGAGGATAAAGCCTTGTATGAAGAACACTTACAACTACAAATTGGCAACAAAAAGCCTAATTTGTTGAACCGCAACTTCTATATAGACAATCAAAACGATATTGCTGAAATAGCTAAGCAAAGTGATAATGCTATGCAAATTATAGGCAAGGTAACAGATGCTAAAACCTCGCAAGGGCTTACGTTGCCTATCCAACTATTTGATGAGGTAGGCAATATTGTACAAACAACCTCATCTGATGCTCTTGGAAATTACCAATTTACAATAGAGCAACCCAAAGGCAAATTTTGGATAGAAGCACGCAAAAAAGGCTATTTATTAATAAGTAACTCTGCCGATTTTAGCACCGTACAAGAGCAAAAAATTACGGTACATTTGCAGTTAAGCCCGATAGAACCCAACGCCAAATTGATACTGCGAAATGTCTATTTTGCAATAGGCAGTGCCACTTTAGACAAAACCTCCTACCCTGCCCTGAACCAATTAGTGCTATTTTTGAAAGAGAATGCAGAGGTAAAAATAGAGATAGGCGGACACACAGACAATACAGGCACGCCTCCCGAAAATCAACTTTTGTCCGAAGACAGAGCAAAAACAATTAATTTGTACCTCCAAAACAAAGGAATTGCAGCCAAAAGATTGAGCTATAAAGGCTATGGCGACACACAACCTTTAGCAAGCAATGATGACGAGGCTGATGGACGGGAAATTAATCGGCGAATAGAAATTAAAGTTGTAAAATAATGTCTTGTAACTATTTTTTTTCTAATTTTACTTGTTGTAATTAAACTTTAAAGACATGAAATTTTTACTTGATAAATCTGAACAATACACCATCTTCGCCTTAGAAGAAGACAAATTAGATACGTTGGTAGCCCCAAAACTCAAATCTGAATTTGTTACCTTGTTTCAGTCTGGGACAAAAAACCTGATTTTAGACCTTAGCAAAGTTCGTTATGTGGACTCGTCTGGTTTAAGTTCTATTTTAGTGGCAAACAGATTAGCTGGCGAAATAGAAGGTTTTTTGGTGTTGGTAGGACTCAACGACCATGTTGTAAAATTATTGACCATCTCAAAATTAGACACGATGCTCAATATTTTGCCTACTAAAGAAGAAGCCATAGATGCTATTTTTCTAAGTGTGATAGAAAGAGATTTAGAAAATGAGGCAGACGGGGCAGATGAATAGTAACTAATCTTAAATAAAAAATATAATAAAACTAATTTTTTTTAAAATAGCAACTTGTATAACTACCAGTTGCTATTTTTTGTTTGTTGGTTGTTAAAAAACTTCGTTTAAATTTGCATTTTTTAATTACTCTATGTTTATTGTTGTTTACAATGCCTTTTTTCTAAGACCACTTTATTACTTCCCTCTCCTACTCTATTTTATCCATCTTAGATTGACGTAGTGTATGTTTTTTCGTGTGTTGTTTTTTGTGGGCTGTTGTTGGGGACTGTTATTCAAACAGCAAGGGTATGCACAAACCAATAAAATAGATAGTGTATTGCAGACACTCAGTAAACTACCACAAGATACCAATAGAGTAAATAGCTATCTGTATTTAGGGGCAAGTTATCAAAACTCAGAGGTAAAGAAAGCCGAAGACTATTTACAACAAGGTTTATTGTTAGCCCTACAACTTCGCTATAAAAAAGGAGAAGGGTTAGCTTTGTACCGAAAAGGCTTAATTGCTTGGCGAAAAAACCAGTTTAAAATCGCAGACAGCCTGAATCAAACAGCTTTGCAACTATTTGAAAAACAAAAACTTATCTTAGAAATTATAGATTGCCATACCACCGCAGGTAGTATTCAGCTATCGCAGGGGAATTATGTAGAGGCTCTAAAATGGTATCTCAAAGTTTTAAAAAATACCGAGCAACTCAAAGATGAAGTACGTTTAGCTATTCTTTACAATAACATAGGCTTGGTTTATAAAAATCAAAATAATTTTGATGAGGCTCTTGTGTATTTCCAAAAGGCTTTTGTGATTAATGAAAAACGCCAAGACGTTGCTATGACTATCAGTTTGAATAATATGGGCTTGATAGAATATGAAAGAAAGAACTTTCATAAAGCCATTAGTTTTTATCAAAAAGCCTTGCAGTTTAATGAAAAGAAAAACAACCAACGTAGTATAGCCCTGAATACCAACAATATAGCTAATGCGTATTTAGGTTTAGAGTTGCCCAATGACGCATTGCCGTATATCCGCAGAAGCATTGCTATTAATCAAAATCTGAAACAACAAAACCCCCTTAACTATTCTTCTTTGGCAAAAACCTATAATTTATTAGGCAAAACCGACTCCGCCTTATTTTATTTTCATTATGCTTTGCAACTATCCAAAAGTGCAAATACACGCAAATTGAGCCAACAGATTTATAGAGATTTGTCTGTGGCACATAAAAGCTACTTGCGTTTTGACTCTGCTTTACACTATAAAGATTTGGAAACACGCCTAAAAGATATTTTACTGAGTGAAGAAAGTGTTGCACAAATAACCAATTTACAAAGCAACTATGAAATAGTACAACAACAAAATAAAATAGCTCTCTTAGAAAAAGACAATGCTATTAACCAACTGAAAATTTATGAGCAGACTTGGAAAACCAAACAAAATACCAATCAAATCATGCTTTTACAAAAAGAAAACGAGTTGAAGGAAGCAGCTATTATTCAAAATAGGACAGAGGCAGAAAAGCAAAAAATTAATACTGAAAAGCAAACAGCTCAAATCCAATTACTTACACAACAGAAAGAATTAAATAAAATAGAGAGTGAAAAAAGACAGCTTATTCAAAACATCACGTTTTTAGTTATTGTATTTGTGTTTTTAGGCTTAATTGGTTTGAGTATTGGCTATTACCAAAAACGTAAGGCTAACTTACTCTTAGCAACCCAAAAAGATGAGATTAGCCAACAAGCAGAGGAGTTGAAGGCTGCAAATCATGTGATTGAAGTAAAAAATCATAATATTTTGGCAAGTATTAATTATGCCCAACGCATACAACAAGCTATGTTGCCTTTGCCTAATAGATTTGATGAGGTTTTTGGCGAAGACAATACTTTTATTTTATTTATGCCTAAAGATATTGTAAGTGGTGATTTTTATTGGCTGCATGAATTGGAGAATGGCGAGGTGTTAGTAGGTGTAATAGACTGTACAGGGCATGGTGTACCGGGGGCTTTTATGAGTATGATAGCCAACCAACTACTTTTTGATATTGTAGAAAAGCAAGAAATTACAGAAGTAGCCGAAATTTTGAATGTACTGCAAAAAGATATTCAAAAGACATTGAAGCAAGATACAACCAATAACCATGACGGCATGGACGTGGTACTATGTAAAATAGACCAAAGAAATCAAAAAGTTTATTATGCAGGAGCTATGAATCCTTTGTATTATATTCAAAATCAAGAACTTATAGAAATAAAAGGTAGTAGATTGGCGATTGGTGGGATACAACGAGTAGGAGAAGAGTTTATTCAAAGAATTATAGATATACAAGTACCTACGACTTTGTACCTATTTACAGACGGTTACAAAGACCAAATTGGTGGAGTTAAAAAGGAAAAAATTATGGCACGTAGATTTAAACAACTATTACTTAACAATCATCAAAAGAGTATGGCTGAACAGAAAGATTTATTGCTACAACATTTTTACCAATGGAAAAAAGACGGACAACGTACACAAATAGACGATGTTTTAGTGGTAGGCATTCAGTTGTAATTTACCTATAAGGTTATCTAACACAACCTTATAGGTTTGATAATCTAATACCAATTATAAGTAGTATTTAGTTCAATGCATAAAGATGTCATCTTTTGTAAAAACAGTAAAATTGCAAGTTTTTACACTCGTAAAAAGATGACATCTTTGGACTGTATCTAATCTATAATTGGTATAATTATGGCAACGCCTCACGTTTAAAAACCACAAAACCGTTTATCTCAAACAGTTCTTTCATGTCTTGCCTCTGCCGAAGTAGTGCAATTTCATTAGTAGCAATTACCTTTAAAATAATATAAACAGGCTTCCCTACTTTAGCATTCAATAACCAATCTTCATCTCTTTCTTTGCCTTTGTGTTGAGGAGATTGTGCGGCTTGTATTTTTGGGTAAAAGTAATGGGCATAGCTCTTATACGCCATCGTATGAATATATACGTCTTGATTGGCTAAGGTTTTGTAAAAATCAATGATACCTCCTTGTGTATATCTTTCTATTTTAGGTACAATTTGGTACATAGCTACAAATAAAAATAATGCAGTACCGTATAACAATGTATTCACTGCTAATCTATTTTTTTGTTGGCTTAATAGGCGGTAAGCTATGACCACCAAAGCTGCATACACAATGCCCAATGCGTAGTCATAATACTGCCAAGCTACTTGTGCTTTTAGGTTAGCTACCGCAAATTTATCGTTGATATACGGACTAATTAAGGCGGTATTCATACCTACAAACGGAATCAAGACGAAAATAAGAGCTACTATTAAGCCTACAATTAATAATAAAATTAATTGCCATTTTTTCATAAATCCTTTATTGTCAATAAGTTCTGATAGTTGATAGGCAGCTAAAAAAGTTAGAGGATAGTACGACAAAGAAGAATAATGCACAATTTTGGTAGTGGACAAGGAAAATAAAATCATTACGACCCAAAACATAATTTGCATCCAAGTAAGCAAGGGAAAATCTGTGGGGCTTGTGTTTTCAAATTTTCTTTTGACCAAATTGGGCAATGCAATAATAGAAATAGGAAAACAGCCAAAAAATACGACTACAAAATGGTAATGAAAAGGCTGGTCATGTCCTGCGACAGGTTGCGTAAAAAGTTCTATTTGATATTTTATAAATTCTCCTAAAAACCATATTCCATTTTCCCATATATCTAAACCAAACCAAGCTAAAGAAACTAAACCTGCACAAGTTGAAAAAATAGACAAGGTAACGAAAGAAATAACTTGTTTCCCTTTTTTGAGTATTGCGAAGACTAAAAAACACAACAAAGGCACTAATAAACCCACAGGACCCTTCGTCAAAATAGCCAAGCCAACAGCCAAACCCGCAAGGGCAGCGTATTTCCATGAAGAAGAATTGTTTTGGGGCAAGGCGTAAATGGTGAGAGCCAAAAAGTAAATACCACCGAAAATAAAAAAGTTGAAAACAGGGTCTATAATGCCCGACTTGAAGTAAAAATGTGGCAAAATACTTCCCATGTAGCACATAGCCCACAGAACACCCAAGTTAATAGAGTAGTGTTTTTTTCCTATAAAAAAAAGTAGTAGAATAGTTAAAATACCAAAAATAGCATTGGGAAAACGGGCAGCATATTCATTGATACCGAAGACTTGCATACTAAGAGTTTGTAGCCAAAAAAACAAGGGAGGTTTTTCCCAAAACGGCTGAAAATCAATCTGCACACGGCGGTAATTGCCTGTTAAAAGCATTTCTCTGGCAGACTCTGCAAAATTTATCTCGTCCCAATCAAACAGATGCACATTGCCCAAAAACGGCAGAAATAACAAGGCTGCAATTCCACCCAAGAGGTAAGGGTAGTAGTCAAATTTTTTTTGCAATAACATGACAATATGTTTTTGGGGCAAAGCTATGAAAACTTGCCTAAAAATGCCCGAAAATTTGTTGGCTTTACAAATTTGTTGTTATCTTTTAACATACTGCCATGCCTGCCAACAACAAGTATAGCAACATATTTTGTTTAGTAGCCATAACTTCCAAAAAGTTGGTTTATTTGCCTACTTTGATTACTTCCCCATGTACTACTTAAACTTATTCGATAAGCCTGCGGACTTCCTTGCTCTTCGTCATTACGACCATTGGGCAATGCCCCATAATACCGTACTGAATACCGCCTACCCAAAAACTCCGCCCAGCTTTCTGCTAAGGCGAGCAAAGTGCTGCCTACCGACTCATTTTCGTGTTTCTTTTTCATTTGTTTGTAAGTTTTATTTCCCCTAAAAAACACTCTTTTTAGGGGAAAAAGTGAAAATTAATTAACGAGTAACAACAAAACGAAAACTACCACTTGCATCAATAGCCAAAGTATCAATACTGGGTTGTAATTTTTTTTCTATACGCCGAGTTGTAGATAATCTATCCTTAAACATAGTTAAAAGCATTACATTAGTATCTATTTTACATCTATCTTTGTTCATAGTAACACCACGAGTTTCAAATTGAGTGCTGATACTATAAAGCCCCTCTACACGTGGTACATATCCTATATATAAGAGATAAGTATGATTACTTTCTTTATATACAGGATAGCTAACGTAAGGTTTTAGACTGCGACCAACCCTAACAATTTCTACAAATTTTTCATTCACAGCATTATTGTTATTAGGTTCATAGAAATTTACCCAAAATGGATTGGTTAGAGTTTTAATTAAGGTAGAATCTCCCTTAACATTTACAAACCTATCTGTAAAACCAAGATACAACCAAAGTGTGTCACCTATTTTTAAGCTATCCTTGCTTGATTTGGTAGAAGCAAGGATGTTTTTTCTCAAAAGATAGGGTGGATTATCACAACAACTTTGTAGTAAAAAGCTACAAAGTAGCATTAATAAATACCTTTTAATAGCCATAACTGCCAAACAAATTATTAATAGGTACACGTTGATTAACACCAAAAGTATTGCTGAATGAAATTCTAAATGCCTGCGGACTATGCGTAAATGGAGTTAAATGTGTACAGAGCTGCGTTTGTTTATTTTTCATACGTTTAAAAGGTTAATTTCCCCTAAAAAACACTCTTTTTAGGGGAAAAGTGAAAACATTTAAGGAACTACTTCAAAGAAAAAGTAGGTTTCTTTTTCGTTTTCATAATTGTAAGGAATTTTAAATGTTTGGTTTTTGTCTAAAAAAGAAGCATTAAAATTCTTATTGAGATTTGTTTTTAACAAGATAACATCATAAGACTTGCCCCCACAATCATCAACAAATACTGGTTTAGGTACAAATAAGCTAAAATGTAAACCTAATTTTTGATATTTGCGCGTAATGTAACCTACACGCAAATCATAACTATCAGGTTTGTTTGCTAACAAAATACCTTGGTAAATAACACCTGCTATGGAAAAATCTTTTTGTGTGCCTATTTCAATAAGTTTTCCAAATCCACTGCTAACAGCTATATTTTGTGTATGATTGCCTAAACTATCTATGATAGTAACACGCAAAAAAATATCTCTCCCTTGATAATTTACTGTTTCTTTACGTAAACTGTCATAAAGTTGAGTTGGAATTTTGATACCTACCCATATCGTATCATGTAATTGATATGAGTTTTTGGGGTTACTAATTTCAACGGTGCTTCCAAATTGATAATTGATACCAAAACCTTTTACACCCCAACAACAAGCACTTACTATGCTTGCCAACAGCAAGCACAGTAAAAAATTTTGCTTAGTAACCATAGCTTTCAAAAAGTTGGTTGATTTGTGGTCTTTGGTTGCCTCCCCAGCTGTTGCTCAGTCCTATACGATAAGCCTGTGGACTATGCACAAAAATTTGTTTCTTCATAAATTTTAAATTTAATTTCCCCTAAAAAAATTAGTTTTTTAGGGGAAAAGGTGATGAAACTATTGCACTTCTACCATCAAAAGAATACCATGTCCCCCTAACCCACTATAAGTATTATACAAATAAGGAGAACTAAAGGTAGGGTTTCTTTTAAGAAAATCTACATTCAAGACTTTAATACTATCATTATCTAAAGTAATAGCATCATAACTCACACCATTACAGTCATCTTTATAGAATTTGGGTATTTCTATATTGAAGTACAAACCAAATTTCCCTTTTTCTTTTGCAATACAATCCATACTTAGCTCGTAGTAATCATTAGTGGTAGTCAATAAAACACCTTGTCTGCTAACAACATTGACATACTCTTGCTTAGTGCCTTTATTGACTACTAAGTCAAAGTTTTTACTAAGAAAAATATTAGTTGTATTGGCTTCAACTGTATGCAAAAAAATATCTTGATTGCGGTATTCTACAATATTTTTGCTCAATGAATCATACAGTTGAGTAGGAATTTTAAGCCTAATTTTGATTGTATCGTTGACTTGAAAGATATTTTTAGCAGGTAAAACGGTAAGGGGAACGCCAAAAGACACTCTTGGCAACATATTTCCTCCCCAGCAACAAGCACTTAGTATGCTTACTAAAAGTAAGCATACTAAAATATTTTGCCTAATAGCCATAGCTGTCAAACAGATTATTAATAGGTACACGTTGATTGACTCCAAAAGTGTTGCTAAAAGAAAACTTAAAAGCCTGTGGACTATGCGTAAATGGAGTTAAATGTGTATAAAGTTGCCAAGGAGCAAAGCCATTAACATTGTCTATAATTCTTCTTGGATAAGGAGGAGGAGGCTCATTGATATTTGTATTATCTACCATATCATGAAACACACCATAAGGTATCCACCAATCTTGCATAGGTCTTCCTATATGTCCTTGCTCTTCGTCATTACGACCATTGGGCAATGCCCCATAATACCTTACCGAATACCGCCTACCCAAAAACTCTGCCCAGCTTTCTGCTAAGGCGGGTAGGCTACTACCTACAGACTCGTCGTCTCCATACCCCATATTCGCCACTGTATAGGGGATATATAACCACCAAAAAGTTCTACCTGCAAGGGCATAGTGCGAGGCATGCCCCATTTCGTGAAAAGTGGTTTGCATCACATCTGCATAGTTGGCTGCTTGGTTCAGGGTGCTTGCTTGGGTTTTAATGGTGATGTCGGGTAGTAAATTAAACTGAGCAATGACATTGATAGGCAACACCTGCCCTACATCACTCAATAACTGCCCCCAAGAGCCTGTCCAACCTGCATAACCCAACATAGGGGCAGAGCCACTGCTGCCATTCATTCGGTCACCCGACCAATGTGCATACACCGTAACAGTCCCCGGTCTTCCTATGCCATCTGCAAGGGCGAGGCGGTGGTATTCAAAAACGGCTTTGTTCAGTGTAGCCCAGTAGTGTGCTTGGTTGTTGCCTGCAAACGTGATATTAATATTGCCTAAGTTGCCAAACCACTCAAAACCATGTACGTGAATAGCCGAAGGTAAAGGTAGTTGGGCTATGGAGGCAGCCAAGTTCCAGCCCGTAGTGGTGTCCCATTGTTTAATTCGGCATCGCCAGTTGTCAAAACCCACGGTAATGAGAGAACCCACCAAAAACCGTTGGTTAATGGTAAATCTTCCGTTGGCATCGCTGTGTGCAGATACGATACGCCCAAAATGCACCGCCATTGCCCTTGCTCCCTCCAAAGGTACTGCCCTGCCCAGTTGGGTGTCAAAGACCCGAATAGTGCCTGATGGTCTTGTTCCTATGGGTACGGGTATCCACCACCACCAATTAGGGGTTATCTGTTGAGGTTCTTGTGCCAGCACTTCGGCAGGAAGATTGTTAGTTTGCTTAAAAGCCTGAAATTCTATATCTCCCTCGTTCTCTTTTGGAAAATAAAGGCTATCCAAAGTTTCATATACCAAATTACTTGGCTTGTTATAAGTCGTAGGGACTACAGCATACAACCAACTTTTATTGTCGGGGCTATGATAGTAGCCGTTTTCGTCTAACTGCAAGTCGGGTTTGTCTAAAGGAAACGGAAAAAACTTTATAGAGTCGGCTACCAACTGTTGAGCTTGTAGGCTGTCCAAAGACTGAAACCGAATGTACTCTTGTATTTCCTGTGCAGGTAGGGTAAAATCTCTGTTCAATACCACAGCAGCCTGTTGCACGTTGCGAATGTTATAAGGGTTCTGCCCACTATACCTGAAGGCATTAGTGCTTCCCTCTGCCCTGCCACTTGTGAGTACCGTTTTGCTATCGGGTTGTACGTTTTGCATATCTGTCATTTCTTTACAGGCAAAAAATTGAGCAAATAACAACAAAATTCCTACTTGAATTTTGAATTTTGAATTTTGAATTTTGAACATTTTTTAAAATAGTTGAGGTTAGAGAAAATAAAAGTAATAGATTATTTTAAAATCTGTTACAAAACTAAAAACAAGTAGTGCCAACAAATGGCAGTGAAAGATTTTTTATAAATTTTTTTCTATTTATTTTTGTTTAAATAAAATCATAGCCTCCATCTCACCTTCTTTTGTATAATAATAGCTTTGTGCAAATCTGTCATAGGCTATAGGTACGCCTATATCTTTCAAAAAATCTATTCTTCTATGTAATGTACGAGTAGAAAGCCCTAATTTTTTAGCAAATTCTACGGGTGTGCCTGTTTTTTTCAGCTTAATAAGGGCATTCATGCGTTGTACTTCTACCAAAAAATTCTCGATAATCATGCTAATAAAGTAATTATAGTAAGGCTTTTTAGTGCAACTTCAATAAAAACCTTACTATCTATAAATTGTTTTTGTGCTAATACTTTTCTGTAATCACAATGCTTTTACTATCATCTATCAACGTAGTTGCAAATAAATATGCCTCTCCTCCGTCTTTTAGCCCTGTTTTTTTGCGGATTTCCTCCACAGATAGCGGAAAATTGCGGACAGTAATGTTGGCTTTTTCGCTGCGTAATTGGTGTGCCAAAACTTTTTTGTCTAATTTACAATAACCTTTAATCTCAAAAATTCTACCTGTAAAATCTGTATGTAATTCGTTAGAAGTGTAAAGGTGCGAATGTAAATGTAATTTTTTCAAGTTGTAATGAGCAGCAATACTTTTAAATGCACCAGCTTTTAGCACAGCTACATTGGGTTCATACAAATACAACAAAGGAAAATCATAATGTACCTCTGCATTTTTTTCGGCATTATGCAAAAAACTAAAATCTTGTGTAATAGTATTTTTTTGAATATTAACCGTAGTAATTTTTATATTTTCTGGTGTTTGTCTGTTAAAGTCTAAAATAAACAACAATTCTTTACATTCATTGTCCACAGCTACTACAGCTACTTCTTGCAGGTTGGGTAGTTGCTCCATAGCCAAATGAATGTCCAAAATTGGAGATAATTTTAAGAGTACAATTTGTGTTTTTGATTTTATTAAAGGTAAGATTTCCAATAAATTAGGCTCACAATCTCTCAAATGAAAAACTTTTTGATGTTGTTGATTACGGCGGGCAGGGTCTAAATAAATAAAGTCTAATTTTTCATCATGTTGCTGTAAAAAATCAATAGCATTTTGATTAATAACTCTAATATTTTTAGTTTGAAACAAATTAAAATTATATTCTACTACAGAAGTTACTTCACTTTGTTGTTCTACATACAAAAACTGTTCGCAATTTTGAGCTAAATAATGCGCATCTACCCCAAAACCTCCCGTAAGGTCGGCAGCTTTGTAATGGAGTGTAGAAATTGTATTTTTCAAATAAGTATTCAACCAATTTGCTTTCCATTGGGCAGTATTTTCAGATGAACACTGTTCCATAGACAACAAAGGTGGATAAATTACTGTTGAATTAGCAAACCACATTGGCAGTTTTGTTTTTGCTTTTTGCCTTGCTTTTAATTGGTTTATAGCCAAAGGAACATCTATTGCAGGAAATTTATTGGCTTGTAAAGCTAAGGAATGAAAATCGGTAAGAGCTTGGTTTGCTAACAAAAAGGCTTGAAAATCAGGGGTTAATACAGTTTCTATAACGGTTTTCATAGCAAAAAATGAATAAAATAGTGTTGTAATTATTTCAGTTTCGTCCCCACCAACAACATATCATCAACTTGTTCTTCGTATCCCTGCCATTCGTTCAAGTAGCCCTCTAACAAAAATTGCTGTGCGTGAATAGGTTGCAAGGCTATCTGTTCCAAATAGCTTTTTAGGCGTTTCACCATTAACTTTCGCCCTTTTTCACCACCAAACTGGTCTTGAATACCGTCTGAACACAAATATAAATACAGATGACTCACCGCTCAAGCATCTATTGGTAAGGTATGTTTTGTAAATTGAAAATCCTCTTTTATATCAGACAACAAGCCCCCAATAGGCACTTTGTCTGCCTTAATTTCTACTAATTCTGTGGCAAAATTATTATCACTTTCAAAAATTTTTACCAAAAAGATAGGATTCATAGCCCCTGCAAATTCCAACTGCGTGAACACTCCGTCTTTACGCGTAAGTGTAACGACAGATATGTCCATACCATCTGTACTTTTGCTGGTATCTTGGTGTAAAATATTCTGAATATTTTTATTTAATCTTCGTAAAATCACATTTGGGGCAGAAAAACCTTCATGAATAATCAAATCATTCAGTTGGTTCAAACCAATCATCGTAAGCAAAGCACCTGGTACGCCATGCCCTGTGCAATCTGCCACAGCCAAGATAATTTTTTCACTTTTATCTCTGCGGTCTTGTAGCTGTGTGATGTAATAAAAATCACCTGAAACTATATCTCTTGGTCGATAAAAAATAAAACTTTCTGGCAATAACTGTTGAAAATCTGCCTGACGTGGCAATAGTGCCAACTGGATATTTCGGGCATACTCTATACTGTCTGTAATATCTTTATTTTTATGATACAATTCTTGTTGGTTTTTTTCCAATTCACTGTGCTGTCTATTCAATAAATCTAATGTGGTCTGTAACTCCTCATAACTTTTGTTCAACTCTACATTAAGTTCTTCCGTTTGTTGTGTCTTAATTTGCAACTCCATTTGTTGGCGTTTAATGGCTTCATTTTGCAAATGTAGAGTCTGGTTTACTTTTCGTTTTTGCCTATTACTTAACCACAACAGCACCGCAACCACTACCAAAGAAAGTACACCTAATAAAATAATGATAATCAACCAATTTCTTTGTTGCAGTTGGTGTTCTCTCACCTCACTTTCTTTATTGAGCAACTCTATTTCTTTTTCTTTTTTATGGTTGTCGTATTTTGCCTGCATTTCTGCTATAACTTGCGACTGGGTTTCAGTAAAAATTTTTTGTAAAGAGTCATGGTAAAAATCTAAATATTTATAGGCATTTTTGTAGTCATTCATGGCTGCATAGTCTTTAGCCAAACGACCATAAGTGTTTCTAAAAGTTTCTTTATCTTGTATTTTAGTGGCTAAATCCACAGCTTTTAGGCGAAGTGCTATGGCTTTTTTATAGTCGCCTTTAGCCGTATAAATATTAGCTATGTTGTTGAGATAGAAGCCTGTATGTTCTTCTGAATCTGTTTCTAAGGTAATAGCTATTGCTTTTTCATAGTAGGCTACAGCCTTTTCATAGTCTTTCAGGTAATTCGTATAGACATTACCCAAATTATTTGATAAAACCTTGATACCTACTCTAATTTTCTTTTTTTCACAAATAGCCAAAGCATCTAAATAATACTTTAATGCAATTTCCCACTGCTTAGTTTTTTCATAAATATTTCCTAAATTATTGTAGGTTTGTGCTATTCCTGTGCTATCTTTTTCTTGTTTGGCTAATAATAATCCTTCTTTAAGATACTTTGCTGCCAATTTGTAAGAGGCAGTAGAAGTATAGGCATTGCCTAAGTCATTACAAAATCTCCTTCTTAGTTTAGTAACTTTGGTGTGTTCCAAACCTAATAGAGCAAACGCAATAGTTTTATCAAACTCCGACCTACGTTGATAGATATTTACTAAAACAGCATAAATGGTGGCTTTTTCTTCTGAGTTATTGGCAACAGCTAAGGTTTGTTCGGCTAATTTAATAGCAAAATCTGGCAGAGAGTCTTGGATTTGGTCTATTTTTTCTATATAGTGGCTCACAGAATCTGGCATTACCACTGTAGTTTGTGCAAATGCCATGAACTTGCAACAACAGAGTAAACACCAGATAGAGAGATATTGGGCAGCTTTCAACATAAAAAATAGTAAAGAATGTAAGATGCACAAAGCTACTAAAACTACTAAATCTTAGTATTTTTTTCATTACTTTTTAGAATTATATCCCCAAAACTCACCTTGTTCCCCAGCCCACACAGTAGCTCTGTTATTTGTTGTAAGATAGCAGCAAAAAAAGCAAGAAAAATTTATAGGTGCTTGCAACCATTTTTAAGGTCAGAGGGTCATACTATTGAAGATACTTACAAACCCATTAGTATCTAACCTAACTTACTCTTTACATACAAACTATAAAGGCTTGACCTTTATAGTTTTTTAAAAAATTACATAGCTTGTTAGGTTTTCAGAACTGATACAACTATAAAAATAAATCCTAATTTTATATGCTGTAACGAAGAGAAGGTTGCCTTTGGTAGCTTTTTCTTTTTTTTTGTAGTTATTTCTGTTCGTTAATGGCAGGCGTATTCATCAAATTGATAGAATCTAACCTGTTTTCCTCTTGTTTTCTTTTCGTCAATTCACGTTGGTATTCAGGTGTTTTTTTGTATTCTTCGTAGGCAATTCGCCTTTCCATTCTGGCAATATCAGACTGTATATTCGTGTTCATTGGTTGTAGCTGTTGAGCTATTTGGTACGCATTTTTTGCTTGTTCAAAATTCTTGATATGGTACTCATACACAGCAGCTAATAAATAGTAGCCTCCATCTATATTTTTACGAGTTTTCAATGCCTTTTCTAAGTAATTGGCTGCCGTTGGGTAGTTTTTTTTGGATAAATAATATTGAGCCACCGCATACGCAGCTTCCCATTGTGCGGTATCTAAGGCAACAGCTTTTTCATACCAAGCAATAATTTCGGTTTTTTCCTCTTTACGGTCTAATTGCTGCAAGACATCGCCGTATAATTTATTCAAACCTGCATTTTTTGCCATTGTTGCATCTTGCATAGCTTTTTGTAAATAACGTAGAGCTATGGTAGGTTTTTCATTTTTTAAGTACAATTTAACCAAATAAGTATAGGCTTCTAAATAGTCTGTTTTAAAGCTAAGGGCTTTTTCCATGTACCGCACCGTATTCAAGGTATCTGCCACATCATAGCTGATAAGTCCTTGATAATAATATACTTCGGCATTATTGGGTAAAATTTCTTTTACCTTCCGCAAGTACAAAACCGCCTGAATAGGCTGTGAAGTGTCATAGTACAACCTACTCAACAGCAAAAACAAATCTACTTTCCGCAAGCCCTTTGTTTCTGCCATCAACGCAGCTGATAAAGCCTGTAACGGTTGTTTGGATTGAGCCAAAATGAGGGCTTTAACAAAGAAGAAATTACCATTGTTTTTGTCCAAACTCAATGCTTTTTCTATGTCTTGTTGGGCAGCTACTAATTGGTTGTTTTCATAAAACAACAAACTTCGGCGGTAATAATATTCGGCTACTTGCGGATTTTCCTCTATAATAGACGACATAAACGCAATTTGTTGGGTAGTATTAGTAGCTGTGGGGCTGGCTAAAGGTGGTAGTTTTTCAGAAGAAACATCGACCTTTTGGCAAGCCAAGAAGCTGAAAAATAATAATAAACCTCCCAAAAATTTGATAGCAGTTAGTCGCATTCGTTTAGTGTAGATAAATTTTAGTAATGTAAAACATCTTTCTGTAGAACAGACTTTAGTCCGTTTATTCTAAGTGATTAAACGGACTAAAGTCCGTTCTACAGGTGATAAACTATTTTACTTGAATAAGGTACAAACGCAAATAGTCATCAAAATTACATGAAATTAGCCGTTATGCGAATAAAAAGCTACTGCCTTTTTTATGATTAACACAAAACAAGGCTACACTATGCAAAATGTCATTATGGTAAGTAGTATTTCTGAAAATGCAAAGTAATTTTGCTTACTACATAAATTTATGTATTTTTAAGGCATATATTCTTTTATCTTATTGATAGTCAAAACTTTACGAAATTGAAATCTATAAAACTTGCTGTCATAGACATTGGCTCTAATGCTATCCGTTTTCAAATGTCTAATGTTTTGGATAATAACGGACAACCTTTTTTCAAACGCATAGAGTACATCAGGTTTCCGTTGCGGTTGGGGCATGATGTATTTACAGAGCAACGCATAGGCGTAGAAGGTGAGGTACGGTTCATTAAGTTAATGAAAATTTACAAAGACTTGATAGACTTGTACGAAACAGATGCGTACATGGCTTGTGCCACGTCTGCCATGCGAGAGTCTGTCAATGGTGCAGACGTAGTAGCCAAAGTAAAGGCTTTGACGGGTTTAGAAATAGAAGTGATAGATGGAGCAAGAGAAGCAGAGTTAATTTCAAATGCCATTAGTGCCTACATAGACTACCGCAACTACTTACACATAGACGTAGGCGGTGGTAGTACGGAACTGAACTTGTACGTGAACCAAGAAAAAGTAGCAGCCAAATCTTTTGCCATTGGTTCTGTGAGAAAGTTAGAAAACGGCAACACAAGTGCAGGCTGGAAAGACATGAAAAAGTGGATTAAAAAAAATACCGAAAACGTAAACGACATTATTGCGATTGGTACAGGCGGAAACATCAACAAGATTTTTGAGATAGCTACCGAAAAACAAGCCATGACCATTAGCATAGAAGAAGTGGAAAGAGTGAAGGGCATCATAGAAAGTTATTCTATGGAAGAAAGGGAAATAGCCTTGCGAATGAACAGCGACAGGGCAGATGTGATTATTCCCGCAGCCGAAATTTATTTGGGTGTCATGCAAATAGCCCACGCCAAAACCATCACTGCCCCCGATGTAGGCTTGCGTGATGGTATGCTACAAGCCCTTTTCCAAAGATGTATAGAAAAAGGTATTTGGTAAAAATTTATAGCCAAACCTATAAGGTTTTTGCAACCTTATAGGTTTAAATAATTGATTATCAATTTATTAATTTAAAATTCAATTCTCTTTACCTTGCCTATGAAATTTCATACTACCCCTTTACAAGACGCATATATAGTAGAACTCACCCCATTTAAAGACGAAAGAGGGGCTTTTGCACGTACATTTTGTCTCAAAGAATTTGCTGAAATAGGACATACGAAGCCCTTTATGCAAATGAACCACTCTATGAATACACAGAAAGGCACGTTGCGAGGTATGCACTTCCAACGCCAACCACACCGAGAAATCAAGTTGATTCGGTGTATTGCAGGGGCGGTGTATGACGTAATTATAGACTTGCGGAAAGATTCGCCCACATTTTTGCAGCATTTTGGCGTGGAACTGAGCAAAGAAAACGGCTTGATGATATATGTCCCCGAAGGTTTTGCACATGGTTTCCAGACATTAGCAGATAATTCTGAACTCTTGTACCACCACACAGAATTTTATACGCCAACAGCAGAAGGTGGTGTAAGATTTGATGACCCTTTGCTCAATATCGAATGGAAATTGCCACCAGTCAATCTTTCGCAAAAAGACCAACTGTATCCACTATTGACTAAGGAGTTTGAGGGTATTTAAGCCCCTACCCTACCCCAAAATAAATTGTTTGTATTAAAAATTTATGTAGTTTTGCAGCTTTAACAATCCTTTCTAATGAACTGTCGTTTTGATAATCAGCCACTTACACACGAATTTATAGATTTGGGTTTTAGCCCAGCCTCCAATTCTTTCTTGAAAAAAGAACAACTCAATGCACCAGAACCACACTTTCCACTCAAATTATATGTAAGTGAAAGAACTTTTTTGGTACAAATAGACGAATACAAGAAAGCAGACGAGATTTTTAGCGAAGATTACGTTTATTTTTCTTCTTTTTCTACGTCTTGGTTGGCGCATTCCAAAAATTATGTAGAAAAAATGATTGCCCGTTTTGGCTTCAACGAACAGTCGCAAGTGATAGAAATTGCGTCTAATGACGGTTATTTGTTGCAGTATTTCAAAGAAAAAAATGTGCCTGTCTTGGGTATAGAACCTACCCTAAGCACCGCCAAAGTAGCTCGTGAAAAAGGTATTGAGAGTTGGACAGAATTTTTTGGCGTAACCTTAGCCCAAAAATTAGTGGCTCAAAACCGACAAGCAGATTTGTTATTGGGCAATAACGTATTGGCTCACGTACCTAATATCAACGACTTTGTAGGTGGTATGAAAGTAGCTCTGAAACCGCAAGGAGTAATTACAATGGAGTTTCCACATTTGATGCAACTCATTGAAAACAACCAATTTGACACGATTTACCACGAGCATTTCTCTTATTTATCTTTCTTAACCGTGCAACAAATTTTTGAAAAGCAGGGCTTAATTTTATTTGATGTAGAGGAAATTCCTACGCATGGCGGTTCTTTGCGTATTTATGCCAAGCACGCCGAAGACACAAGTAAGGCTATTTCGCCAAATGTGCAGGCTTTGTTAGACAAAGAAATCGGCAAGGGCATGAACACCTTAGCCTATTATCAAGGTTTTCAACAAAAAGCAGATAAGGTAAAATATGATTTTTTAAGTTTCTTATTGGAGCAGAAAAAAGCAGGCAAAACCGTAGCAGGTTATGGGGCAGCAGCCAAAGGCAATACCTTGTTGAACTACTGCGGAGTTCGCAAAGATTTAATTAGTTTTGTAGTAGATTTATCACCACACAAACAAGGTCGTTTCTTACCCGCCAGCCATATTCCTGTGGTCAATGAACAGTTTTTGAAGGATACAAAACCAGATTTTGTCGTGATTTTGCCTTGGAATATCAAGGAAGAAATTATGAAACAGTTGGCGTATATTCGGGAGTGGGGCGGAAAATTTGTGGTAGCAATACCAGAGTTAGCCGTATTGTAAAGTTATACAATTTGTAGCATAGGCTTTAGCTTGTGTCTTTACATAAATACGCATAAGCTAAAGCTCACTACTACAAATTGAAATGATTGATTGCTGGGACTAAAAACTTTTAATTTATGGCAACTAAGAAAAGTTATAATTTTTCGACTGTAAAATTTGAAGAATTGGAGGAATTAGTGCAGTTACGTATAGTGGACAACGACAGCATATTTGATGATTGGTTGTTATTTGACTACACTATCAGTGCTTCAGACTTGGAGTTATTAGCAACTCTTATTAGAAAACATAAAGTTCGTTTGTCTTCTTATATGGAAGAAGATTTGAAAGCAAAATTTATTATTCCAATACTTAATCAAGTAGATTTCATGATAAATGATAAACGGGATTGGTATGAAGCTACTCTGAAAGGCAGTATTGGCAAAGCAGAATTTAGAGGTTTTGTAGATTATATGGTAGCCAAAGGAGAACAAACTCCCAAGAAGCCTTATTTTTTTATTCAAGAGTTCAAACCGTCTATTCCTGATAGAAATCCAGAACACCAACTTTTAGCCGAGTTATTGGTTGCTATAGAAAAAAACAAAACTACAGTCATGCGCGGCGGCTACATTATTGGACAAAACTGGCGGTTTGTGATTGTCGAAAAGATAGCAGAAAATCAATTTGAGTATTTTGTTTCCCAACAGTTAGACTGTTTAGATATTGAAGATTTAAAACAAATTTATATTGCTTTGCAAGCCGTAAAACATAAATATTGCATAGATTAAACATGAAAATTTTAGTAACAGGAGCAACAGGTTTTGTAGGGAATCACGTTATCAAGGCACTATTGCAGCAGGGGATTGACGTTGTGGCAACTTCTCGCAACCCACAAAAAGCCCAACAGTATGACTGGTTTCCACAAGTAACTTACTTACCGTCTGATTTGGCAGTAAGCCCTGCCACTAATTTTTATGAATTTTTTGGCAAGCCCACCCACGTCATTCACTTGGCTTGGGAAGGCTTGCCTAATTATAAGGACTTATTTCATTTTGAAAGAAATTTGCCTCATAGCTACCATTTTGTAAAAAATTTAGTAGAAAATGGCGTGCAAAATATTACGCTAACAGGCACTTGTTTTGAGTATGGTATGCAAAACGGCTGTTTATCGGAAAGTTTGCCTACCAACCCCCAAAACCCCTATGGTTTAGCCAAAGATACCTTGCGAAAATATTTGGAAATATTGCAACAAAAAATGCCTTTTCAGCTCAAATGGATACGGTTATTTTATATGTACGGGCAAGGGCAAAGTGAAAAATCTATATTATCGCAGTTGGACAAGGCTTTACAAAACCAAGAACCCACCTTTAATATGTCTGGTGGCGAACAACTAAGAGATTATTTACCTATAGAAATTGTTGCAAATAAAATTATTACCTTAACTTTACAGCCCGTTGGTGGTATTTTCAACTGTTGCAGTGGAACACCTATTTCCATTCGCAAATTAGTAGAGAACCTTTTGGCAACTAAGCAACAATCTATTGCACTGAATTTAGGTTATTATCCGTACCCAGATTACGAGCCAATGGCTTTTTGGGGAGATAACACAAAATATAATGAACTCATCGACAATCATACAAGATAATTTTTCCAACCCTGCGACAGGCTATACATCATTGTTTACACAGCAACAAGTTCCCTTGTTCCAAAACAAAGTGTACCCTACACAAACAGCAGCTTTAGCAGCCGAAATAGCTGAGGTGGAATTAGTACAATCTACTGTTTCGGGTTTTGTGTATAACCTAAAGTTCAACCCCGATTTGATGCACTATGATGCCAACTACCAAAACGAACAAGCCAATTCGGGAGTTTTCCAACAACACTTGCACAATGTATTGGCACAATTAGAAAGTTATGGTTTGGAAGGCAAAAAGGTAGTAGAAATTGGTTGTGGCAAAGGGCATTTCTTTGAAATGATGTTGGCAAAAGGGATAGATTGTATTGGTTTTGACCCAACGTATGAGGGCAATCACCCCAAAATTCGCAAAGAATATTTTACAGAAAAGTCTGCTATTCAGGCAGATGTAATTGTTTTAAGACATACTTTAGAGCATATCACCTCGCCTTTTGGCTTTTTGCACCAAATAGCCAAAGCCAATGGTTACAAGGGAAAAATATTTGTAGAAGTACCTACATTTGATTGGATATTGCAAAAAGAGGCTTTTTGGGATATTTTCTATGAACATTGTAACTACTTTACCCAAAATACTTTGGCAAGTATGTTTACGCAAGCCGAAACAGGTAGTTTTTTTGGTGGACAATACATTTATTTATGGGCAGACTTGGCACATTTACAGCCTACCATACCTTATTATACAATACAACCTTATCAGCCTTTGTTTAGCCAAACCATAGAAAAGTGGAAAAACTATTTGGCTACACACCAAAATATAGCTATTTGGGGGGCAGGTGCAAAAGGCTCAACTTTTTTGAATCTATTAGATACTCAACGCCATGCTGTACGTTGTGTGATAGACATTAATCCTGCCAAACAAGGCAAGTTTATAGCTCGTACAGGACACCCTATTATTAATCCAACTAATTTACAAGAGTTTGGTATTCAGCATATTATAGTGATGAATGAGAATTATTTGGAGGAAATACGCAATATGGTGAGCCATACGGCGGTAACACTTGCTACCTTATAAATAATTGTAAGCTAAACACTATGAATACCAACAAAAAACAGCTTATTTTTACTCAACAAAATTAAAAAAATAATTTCAAAAGTAATATATAGTAGAATATGAGTGACATTTTTAAACTTTCCAAGTCTTAAAGACTTGTAAAATCTTGATTATCAATGACTTAGAACTAAAATAGTCAATATTTTAACTTATTGATTATCAGCTACTTACAAAAATGATACTCATATTAATAGTATTTAAGTTTAATTTATTGTAAAACTACTTTTAAAAACTATAAATAAGTTATAGAAAATTTCTAAAATTTTCTATAACTTATAACTAAATTATATTTATCCATGCAGCAACATCACTTTACTATCATAGTTCCTACAAGAGAAAGAGCAGACACTTTATATTGGACTCTCAGAACATTAGTAGCTCAAGACTATGAAAACTTAACTATTTTGGTTTCAGATAATTATAGTCAAGATAATACAAAGGAAGTGGTTGATTCTTTTCAAGATAAACGTATAAAATATGTGAATACTGGAAAACGTGTGGAAATGGCTTTAAATTGGGAGTTTGCTCTTAGCCATGTCAAAGAAGGATATGTGGGGTTTTTAGGAGATGACGATGGCTATTTACTTGGGTCAATTAAATTAATCAACTACTTAATTAACAAATATCCAACTCAAGCAATTACATGGAAAATGGCTAGTTATGGCTGGCCTAACTTAGACTATGAAAATTATAACAATGCGTTTGGATATTCTTTTGGCAATACAGTGTTCTATAAGAATAGTATTAAAGAATTAAATTATTTAGAAAAAAATTATCATGATTTTTATCATACTCTTTTCAATATGTACCCTAATGGTGTTGTTTCTATAGATGTTATTAATAGACTAAAAGGAAAAAACAATAGGTTTTTTAATGCTTGTGCACCAGATATTTATTCAGCCATAGCTATTACAAAGGAATTATCTACATTCTTATATACAGATATTTGCTTAAGTATGTCTGGTACTTCTAAGAAAAGTAATAGTGGTAGTAGTTTAGGAGCTAATGCACACTCGAACTCACAAAATTTAGAACTCAATAAATTTTTTACAGAGCTGAAAGAAATGCCTTTGTATCCTAAGCTACCTCGAGAATTAGACGTTTTACTAGTGGCAATAGCTGATGCCTATATTAATATGGAAATTCATACTCTTGGTTATTCTCCAAGTGAACAAAAGTGGTTAAAAATTGTCATTGATAAATCATTAAAAAAATTTGAAACAGGTACAAATAATAATGATTTATTTGAGAGCAAACTTATAGAGTTGGCAGAGCATGTTAATATGGGAAGTCAGATTAGGAACAAAATAGCAAAAATCAAACGTAAACGAATAGACAAACCTACTCAACAAAATGATGATGTTGTTGTATCGGGCTTAATAGATAAAGATAGCCTACGTTTTGAATATAAGGCTGATTTTTTAGGTGTCAAAAATATATATGATGCAGCCTCCTTTGTAAGCTACTATTTAAGTATGACTAATTACGACCATCACCGAATAAATTTTATTAAAGCACCCTATTATAATAAATTTTACTCACGAGTAATCTCTTTTATAGATAGGCACTGGAAACGTCTTATTAGTGAATAAGTGGTTGGCTAATGGTCAAAATGTATGATTGTCTAATTGACTGATAAGCAATTATTTGAAGAAAAATGATTATATAGAAGCTCACCGTTTTTTGGTTTATCGGTGACTATTCACCAAATATGTGTGCTATAAGTTATTCATAATCAAGCATTTAATTACCATATATTTTTACCTCTACCAGTAATATTTATTGTTAAGTACAAGTAACTAATTAATTGACAATATTGTACCATCAATATTAGTCCATTTATTTTTCAATTACTTACAAATATTTACTTTACAATAGAGTTTATAAATAGTTTTTTCTTATGACCTCATACTGCCTCTCCATTTGGAGAGGGTTCTATGGAATTATTCATAAACTCTAATTATTTTTACTATTAAAAAATATTCTTTTTGCTCAAAATGAATAAAAACATACTCCATATTACTCATAGTTTTTTCCCAAATAGAGGCTGGTCTGAAACCCTAATTGTGCCTATATTAAAAAACCATACAAATAGTTATAATACTTACCTAATTACATTATCAACTGAGGACTCTTTTATTCAGTATGAAGGTATAAATGTTTATACAATTAAGTATCAAGATAATATTTCACTCATTTATGAAAAATTCTTAAATATATTAAACGAGATAAAACCAAATCTTATATTATTCCATTGCTATAATATCTTAGCTGAGATAAACTTAGTACACACCATCAGGAATAGTTACAAGAATATTAGAATTTTATTCATGTACCACCACCCAAGTGTTACGTGTTTGCGGGGCGACTTAATACAATATGGGGAGAAAGTTTGCGATGGCAAGGTAGCTCCTAATAAATGTACCTCTTGTTTTGCTCACTATTTGGGTTTACCAAAAATCTTATCTCAGTCATTGGCATATATGCCATCTACAAAAAAAAAAATCAAAGGCATACCTAATGTAATAAACACAATTATTACATTAAAAAGTAGTGTAGAAAATACTATAAAAAATAAAATTATTTTTTATAAATCATTAGATTATATTATTACTCTCAATGAATGGTCAAAAAAACAGCTTGTATTAAATGATATTGCCCTTGAAAACATCATAACTATACCTATAGCACTTCCTATATCAAATATAGAGGAGGATAATCTTCCTATACCAACACCAACAATTCAAGAGGCTAATTATCTGAAACTTATCTATGTAGGTAGATTGTCAAAAGAAAAAGGAGTACATAATGTCATACAAGCCATTAGCCAACTCAATGACCAATGTAAAATACTATTTGATGTATATGGAGTCTATGGAAATGATACAAAATATAATGATTATTTAACAAAAACTATAGAGAAAGTAGATGGTGTTTTCTACAAAGGAATACTAAATGATAAGTTAGTAGTAAAAACAATGATGCAATATGACATTGTAATAGTATCATCTATTACAAGTGAAACGGGGCCTCTTACAGTTTTAGAAGGATTTGCTGCCCATAAATTTGTACTTGGTACGAATGTAAATGGTATTAATGAAATGATTGAAGACGGCAAAAATGGTTACTTAGTAAACTTTAATGATGTTAATGATTGGAAAAATAAAATATTAAAAATTTATCGTGATAAAACCTTTTACACCAACAAGGAAATTTCATTACCCCAAAAACGCATCTTTTTAAATTTTATTAATGAATTAAATAATTTTATTAATAAAATAATATAATCTTTGCAAATAAACATCTACGAGTTACAATAAATAACCTATGATTAACGTAACAAAATCTTACCTCCCACCTCAAGAAGAATATAACGAATACCTCAAAGGTATTTGGCAAAGGGTGCATTTGACGAATCATGGTCCCCTTGTAACTGAATTAGAGGAAAGGCTCAAAGACTATTTGGGTGTCAAACATTTATTCTTTTTGAACAACGGGACAATAGCTATTCAGATAGCTATCAAGGCTTTAGACCTCAAAAACGAAATCATTACTACGCCATTTTCGTATGTAGCCACTACGTCGAGTATTGTGTGGGAAAACTGTACGCCTGTTTTTGCAGACATTCACCCAAAGACTTACTGTATAGACCCTGCCGAAGTAGAAAAGAAAATAACAGAGAAAACAACGGCTATTTTGGCTACTCACGTTTACGGTAATCCGTGTGATGTAGAAGCCTTAGAAAAAATAGCTAAAAAATACAATTTGAAAGTAATTTATGATGCTGCCCATGCCTTTGGGGTAAAATATAAAAATACGTCTGTACTCAACTTTGGTGATATTTCTACGCTTAGTTTTCATGCTACCAAAATATTTCATACCATAGAAGGCGGTGCTATAGTAACCAACAATGACGAGTTGGCTCACCGTATTGCCTATATGCGGAACTTCGGTCATAACGGTTCAGAAGATTTTTGGGGAGTTGGTATCAATGGTAAAACCTCTGAATTTAATGCGGCTATGGGGCTTTGTATTTTACCTAATATGGACAAAATCATTGCGAAACGCCGTTTGCTATCAGAAAGATATGATAAGATTTTAGAAAATTTAGGGCTTACTACGCCGTTAATAGACAGCAAAGTAACTTACAATTATTCTTATTATCCGATAATCTTCAAATCCGAAAAAGATTTATTGGAAGTAAAAAAAATATTGAATGCGTCTAATATCTATCCACGTAGGTATTTTTATCCTTCTTTGAATACCTTGAACTATGTAAATAATACGCCAATGCCTATTTCAGAAGATATTTCTCGGCGTGTATTGTGCCTACCTCTATACTATGACTTACAAGAAGTAGAAGCAAAAATGATTGGTAACATCATTTTAAAAACATTAAAAAATATTTAAATCATATAAACTAATAAAAACAAATGAATACAAAAATTTCTATTGCAGTTACTGGGGTTGGTGGTGGCGTTGGACAAAGTATAATCAAATCCTTAATAGGGACAAACTATAATGTAGTTGCCTTAGACGGCGAAGTGTTAGCTACAGGGCTTTTTGCTTCACCCAAAGCATATATTATTCCTTATGCTAACCACCAAGATTATATTCCTACACTCTTTAAAATATGCAAGGAGGAAAATTGTAAATTTTTATTTCCAGGTTTAGATGCAGAGCTACCAATTTTAGCACAACATAAACAATCTTTTTTGGAAATAGGAACTACAATAATTGTGAGTGACGCTAAAGTAATAGAAACTGCAGACAATAAATTATCAACTTACCAATTTTTATCTTCTTTAGGTTTCCCTACTCCACAAACTATGGTATTGTCTGATTATATTTCTACTGGTCAAGGTGTACCCTTTCCTATGATTATTAAACCAAAGACTGGAGGCGCAAGGTCAAAAGATGTATTCTTGGTTAAGAATCAAGGTGACTTACAGCAGCTTATCATGTTGAAAAATTTAGAGCTTAATCAATATGTAGCACAAGAATACATACAAGGTGAAGAATATACTTGTGGTTCTATAAATTTTGATGGTGTATGCTATGGTGTTATTGTAATGAAAAGGACATTACGTGATGGTGATACCTACAAATGCTTTACAGAGATAAATCCAACAATTGAGCAACTTTTATTCAAAGTGTATCAACATTTGGTACCTTTTGGGGCTTGTAACATACAACTTAGGATGCGAGATGGAATACCTTATATCTTTGAAATTAATGCACGTTGCTCTGGGACAACAGCTGCAAGGGCATTAGCAGGTTTTAATGAACCAAAGATGATAATAGAT
The DNA here is from genome assembly GCA_947457925.1 of Cytophagales bacterium. Classification (GTDB taxonomy): domain Bacteria; phylum Bacteroidota; class Bacteroidia; order Cytophagales; family Thermoflexibacteraceae; genus JAAFKA01. The sequence continues at coordinate 33,654 of CANGYA010000008.1, forward strand.
TACTTACTCAAAGGCGAATTACCTTCGTTCTCTATTAAGCCAACAGCTATTGTAAGGTATTGGAAAGAGCTAGTCATACAACAAGAAAACATACAAATTTTAGAAACAGAGCAGAAGTTAATCAACCACTCTCCAAAAACATTATGAAAGTATTATTTACTGGTGGCGGAAGTATTGCTACAGCGTACTTGCAACGATATGCCGCAGATGTTGTATCCTTACGGAAACAACCTGATGCCCAGTGGTATCAATTACTAGAAAATTATGATGTTATTATACATAATGCGGCTAATTTGGACTTTAATCAACCTCTAACTACTTTAATTCAGGATAATTTTGATATAACACGAAGATTATTAGATACTATTTTTCAATATTATCCTACAAAACATTTTATTTATATAGGAAGTATGAGTTATTTAGAAACAGCAACGACATATATAACACCACAAAAGATGTCAAACTATGCTTTTTCTAAGTATTTAGGGGAAGTTTATTGTTTACAACACCCACACCTATATACCAGCATCGTTAGATTTTCAACATTATTTTACCAAAATCCGTTTAAAGATGGCATTTCTAAATTAATTTATGAAGCTGCAACTAAGGGTAGTATTACTTTAATAGACGGGGGAATTGCTGTTCGTGATATACTACCCATAGATGTAGCTGTTCAATACCTATACAAATTAGCTAATACCACTGTCCTAGCTAGTAGCACCTTGAATATAGCTTCTCATAAAGCAACATCTTTTGCAGAAATAGCTAATTATTTATTAAGAAAGGATAGTACTTTAGAAATAAATAATTATCAGAGTCAATCTATTATGCCTTCTATTCTAGCTGATTTTCCTCCTCAAATAGATAATAAACTAGACAAAATAGATTTTATTATAGAAAATTATATTAGTGAGTATTTTAGTTCTCTAAAACCATGAAAACCATTCTATTTAGTGATGTACACGGCAATCTGCCTGCATTAGAAAAAATGTTAGAGGCAACGCAAGATGCCGACAACTATATTTGTCTAGGAGATATAGTAAACTATGGACCTTGGAGTAATGAATGTGTAGAGTTGACGCATTCTATAAAAAATTGTATAGTTTTACAAGGTAACCATGAGTTATACTTTTTAGAGAATAAATATGAAGGCAGCAATGAAGTAGCATTAGCCTTTTTCTCTCATTGTATAAAAACTTTTCACTCACATCATCTTATCAAAAATTTACCAATATCATACCTATTTCATGACTTTATTTGTATTCATACACTATTCAACAAAAATATTTATCCAGACACTCCCCTTGTATTAGACAATAACTATATTATTGGACACTCACATCACCAATTCTACCGAGAAATTTCTCCGTTCAAAGTATATAACACGGGTAGTGTTGGGCAAAATAGAAAATATATTAACATAATCAATTATATAGAAGTAATAGAAAGTAACCAAAACCTATGTTTTAATCTGTGTATGATGCCTTATGATATTAATAAAGTAATAAATGAAATGATTAGTAGGAACTATCCTACTATTTGTTTGAATTATTATAGAGATAAACAGATTTTAAAGTAGTATATTGTTAACTGCATCTTTTTTTGCAGTTCTGCCATGATTATACAAGTTTATTTTTGTAATAATCTTACAGTATCTCTACCCATACACTACTCAAAATATTTTAGCAATTATTCATCAAAGAGAGTTGCTATTAAGATAGCATAATTTTGATCATGGGTATGACTTTACGTTGGACTTGTTTAGTTGCTTTTGTATAGCGTCATTTGGGAACACAGATGACACCCGCAATGGAATTGGGATTTTACGGATAAAACACTGATTTTTTAATTTTTTATCCGTAAAAATCACTCTAATCAGTGTTATCAGTGTGCTAAACTTATGCTATTACATTTCAACTAAACAAGTCCGTTATTAAATCATTACAAGTATGTGATGCTCAGTATAAATTCTAAACCAATTAACCTATGAATAGTATAGATGTTTCATTTATTGTTACTTGCTATAATTTTGAGAACTATATAAAAGCAGCTATAGAGAGTATTCTTGCGCAAGAATGTAATTATACTATAGAAATCATTATAGTCGATGATGCTTCAATAGATTCTTCAGTAAAAATTATTCAACAATTTACTCATAACGACCATATTACATTCATTCAACATTCTACTAATACAGGAGCAAGTGTTTCTATCAATGAAGCTTTTGCTATCTCAAAAGGGAAATACATTTGCCGTTTTGACGGAGATGATAAATGGCAACCTGACTTTTTAGCCACGCTTATTCCTATTTTGGAACAAAACCCTGATGTGGGAATGGTTTTTGGCAATTACATTCCCATAGACGCAGATGGAGTTACAGCTACGCCCCAAAAAGTAGCTCGACCAGCCTACTTACAACAAAAAGACAATGATTTCAATGAAATTTTAAAGAAATACTACATCAATGCTCCTACAATTATCTTCCGAAAAGAAGCCTTAGAAACGGTTTTTCCTATTCCGCTAAAATTTGGAAATTTTTTAGATTGGTACGTCAGCCTTTCAGTGCTTAGGAATTGGAAAAGTTATTATTATGACCAAGCCTTAGCTTATTATCGTGTGCATCACACCAATAACCACCGCAGGGCTGTTATGAATGGAACAGATGAAAAAGTTACAGCACTAATTTTGCAAGAATTTTTGCTGAAAAATTCAATTTTTAAAGAAACAGATAAACGGAAAATAATAGCCAGCCACTATCATGATTTAGCCATGAAATACTACTCGGCAGATATGCCCAAAGACGCAAACAGATGTTTCTATGAAGCCTTTAAACACAAAAAAAGCTATTTAGGTAATCCTCGTTTCATACAGTTTTATGTCATCAATACTTTAGGAAAGAAAAGATATGAAAAATTAAAACAGTATGTCAAAAGATAATTTACCCCAAGCACTGTGCCTTTATCATTGAGGCAAATCTGCTCTTTTGCTTATCCGTACTAAATTGCGTACTTTTACAAAGTTTTTGGTAGTAACATTACATCTTTTACTTGTTTTAATTTATTCCTCTACAATAAAAATGACTAAAATTGCATTTAAAATTAATGAAAAAGTACATGAAGTTTCAGTAGAAGGTTCACCAGCTTTTGCATTTGGTAAAGCCGAAACACTTTCGTCTGCTATCACAGATATTACTTACCATCAGGCGTGGTATCCCAAAGGCTTTGAAGTATTTGATTTGCTGTCTGTGAAAGAATTTGAGCATTTAAAACAAGGTATCACACACAGTATCAAAAACCTTATTGAGAAAGAATTACAAATCAGCTTACCTAATTTTGATTTAACCAAGTACCACCATATCATTAAAACAGATACAGACCACTTTAAAATTGTCAGTAAAACAAGAGATTTATTTTCTGGCGACTTTACTTTCTCTGTACAATCTCTTATTCCAAGTCTTGAAAAGTTTTTGGGGTTTCAACTTATAGATATAAACCCTAAAGATGAAACAAAAATGCACATTATTGTTCGCATCAACCGTCCTCATTCGAATGACTACAACCCTCCGCACAAAGATATTTATGAAGGCGTAGATGGAGAAAACTACATTCCTTTGTTCATTAATTTTTGGATACCTATATGTGGCGTAACAGAAAACTCTGCCTTGCCTATTTCGCCTGCTAGTCATTTAATTCCTGAAAATCAAATATTGAGGACTTTTGATGGTGCAGTAGTAGCTGGCAACAAATACAGAGTGCGTATGATTAAAGAGTGGGCTGGTAACAATGTTTTGGAAAGGGCGAAGGTGGCAGACGGGCAGGTATTGGTATTTAGCTCACACCTTATTCATGGATTGGCTATCAATGACGAAGAAGACTTGACAAGGGTAGCTTTGGAGTTTAGACTTTTCAAAAAGTAGTACAAGATTAATTTTATAGTAAAAATAAGAGATAACATTACGTATGCTATCTCTTATTTTTAGCCCTCAAACTCTTTTCAAATTTATGCAACATCTCAAAGAAAAACTCCTTCAAAAATGTTTCCAAACTATTGAAAACCAACTACTTATGATAGAAAAAGGTATAGCAGAAGCTCAAGCAGCAGCCAATGAAGATACAAAAAGTAGTGCAGGAGATAAATACGAAACTACCCGTGCTATGATGCAGATAGAAATAGAAAACCTGTCTAAAAGATTAGCTGATGCACAAAAATTGTTACAGATTTTGCAGCAAATTGTTATGCAACAGCACTATACTACGGCTGTGATAGGAGCAGTAGTAGCCACCACACAAGGCAATTATTTTATAGCTGTGGGAATAGGCAAAGTTACGATAGAAGGTATAGATTTTTTTGTGGTTTCTCCGCAGTCGCCTATTGGTGCAAAGTTACATCATACTAAAGTACAAGATACAATTAGTTTCAACGGAAAAAAATTTACTATTACAGCCATTTATTAAAAATTTATTTGGCATTAAAACTTCCAAACAAGGCGAAAGCTGAGAGGTTAGTTTGTGTAAACTACTTTGTTTGCCTACTTTTGCACAATAATCTTACCTCTATCATGTTAGCTACCATTCACAGCCCCAAAGACTTACGATTGTTGCCCTTTACTGCCCTGCCTACCGTTTGCCAAGCACTGCGAGAGTTTATTATTGAGCAAGTGGCTATACATGGCGGACATTTGGGGGCAAGTTTGGGGGTCGTGGAACTCACCGTAGCACTGCATTATGTTTTTGATACACCCAACGATTTATTGGTTTGGGACGTAGGGCATCAGGCGTATGGACATAAGATTTTGACAGAAAGACGTGAGGTTTTTCACACCAACCGCAAACTCAATGGTATTTCGGGCTTCCCGAAACGTGCCGAAAGTCAATATGATACTTTTGATGTAGGACATTCTTCTACGGCTATCAGTGCTGCGTTGGGCATGGCTGCTGCTGCACAATTAAGCCAACAGTTTGATAAACAACACATTGCGGTAGTAGGTGATGGAGCTTTAACGGCAGGTTTGGCATTTGAAGGGCTGAATAATGCGGGAAGTATGACTCCTCCGCCTAACTTGTTGATTATCATTAACGATAATCAAATGTCTATAGACGAAAACGTAGGGGCTTTGAACCAACAAGCCCAACAGCAAGGTTACAAAGCCTACGAAAACCTTTTTGAAAGTTTGAATATTCCGATAGTAGCTGCCATTGACGGACATGACATCAACGCATTGCTTGATACATTGACACAACAAAAAAAGGCTACAGGCGTAAGGGCTATTTACTGCAAAACAGTAAAGGGGAAAGGCTATGAACAAGCTGAAAATGACCAAGTTACGTGGCATGCACCGGGTCTTTTTGATAAAGTTACAGGCAAAATTTATCAAAAAACTATTAGCACACCACAGCCACCCAAGTATCAAGATGTTTTTGGGCTAACTCTTATCAAATTGGCTGCACAAAACCCTCAAATTGTGGGAGTTACGCCAGCTATGTTGTCGGGTTCGTCTATGCGTTTATTCAAAGAAAAATTCCCAGCACGTACTTTTGATGTGGGCATAGCCGAACAGCACGCCGTTACATTTTCGGCAGGTTTGGCTACACAAGGTTTTTTACCCTACTGCAATATCTATTCTACATTTCTGCAAAGAGCCTATGACCAAGTAATTCATGATGTCTGTATCCAACGCCTCAAAGTCGTGTTTTGTTTGGACAGGGCAGGGTTGGTTGGGCAAGACGGTGCTACGCATCATGGCAATTATGACATAGCGTATTTGCGTTGTGTGCCTAATTTGGTGGTGGCTGCCCCTATGAACGAAGTGGATTTAGCTAATCTACTTTATACCGCACAACTACCTGACAACCAACTAAGTATGAGTATCAGATACCCAAGAGGGCAGGGCGTATTGGCAGATTGGGAAAGACCTTTTGAGGCTATTCGTATCGGCAAAGGTGTATGTGTAAGTGCAGGCGAAAAAATAGCTATGTTGAGTATTGGGCATATTGGCAATTTTGTGCAAAAAGCCTTGCAACAATTAGCTACGCAAAATATTTTCCCTTCGCATTACGATATGCGTTTCGTAAAACCCTTAGATACTGCACTTTTACAAACTATCTTTGACAAATACCCTACTTTGATTACGATAGAAGACGGCTGTTTAATGGGAGGTTTTGGCAGTGCGGTGTTGGAATATGCCCAAGAAGTAGGCTATAAAGGCAACATTCAACGCATGGGGCTACCCGATACAGTGATAGAACATGGTGAACCTGCGGAACTGTACGACCTCTGTGGAATAGGTGTGGCAGGTATCGTAGAAAAAACCTATAAGGTCTTTCAGACTTTATAGGTTTGGTATAATAGTTTTTACTAAAAATATTTTTACCCTTGTGGTTGTGTGGGTTCTGTTTGCACATCACTATCTTCTTTACCACCTTTTTTCGGTTTGTTAAAGTCAAAGTGTAGTGTAAAACGCATAGTATCTGCCAATGGGTTGGTTTGTCCTTGTGGAAGCATATACGCAAAGTCTATTCCGAACATTTGGTAACGCAAACCTGCCCCCAATGTAAAGTATTTACGGCTGCCTTTGGTGTCATCTTCAAAGAAATAACCAGCTCTTACGGCTATCAAACGGTTGTACCAATACTCTGCACCCAAAGACCACTGAATTTCTCTAAACTCTTCAGCAGCTCCGTCTGGGGCATCTGTAAACGAACCGAAAACACCTGCAAATAAACTTACATCTCTGTTATTTTGCACAATCGGTGGCGTAGGCACTAACAATTTGTTGGCATCTATGGCAATAGTCAATTTGTTGTATTCATCAAATTCACCTGTCCATGCCGTACCCAAACGCAAATTGGCAGGAATAAAGTTTTGGGTAGAATTATCTATATAGGCTACTTTGGGTCCAATATTAGAAATATTTGCCCCAACAGACCAACGAGAATTTACACCCAACAAAGACAATTTATCTTTGGTATAAAACACCGAAATATCTACGGCTGCACTGCTGGCAGGGCTGGCATTAAGTATACCATTAGATACATTGCCCGCCAAGTTAGAGCTAAAATAACGAGCCGTAACCGCCATACTCAAATTGCGAGAAAGTAAACGAGAGTACGTAAGGTCTAAAGCAAACTCACGAGGGTTAAACTCTTGTAATGGATTGTTATTTAAATCTCTAAAGTTGATTTTTCCTAAATCAAAGTAACGAATAGAGGCAGCTATCACGTCTTGTTTGCGTAGTCTATAATAGCCTGACACATAGGATAAAGACATATCTGGCACGATATTGCGAAGCCAAGGGCTGTAAGAGGTTGCAAAACCAAAGTCTTTTTCGATAAAAGCTAATTTAGAAGGATTCCAATGCACTGAATTGGCATCTGGCGAAGTGGCAGCACCTACATCTCCCATGCCCGCAGCTCTTGCCTCTGGTGGTACTATTAAGAAAGGAACAGACGTAGAAACGACATTTTTTTGTCCCGTTAAAGTGGTCGTTTGAGCAAAAGTAGCTTGTACGGCAAAACACGCCAATACAGCAGCACTGCTAAAGCTGATTTTTGAAAGCATATAATAGAATGAAACTTAAAAGGTAACGTACACAAATGTAATGAAAATATCGGATAATGTTTGTTAAGCATTTAAATAGACCGTAATCATAGTGTTAAAATATCCGAATGTAGAGGTGCTTCATGCAGCAATCAAAGGTGTTTGGGTGTACGTAGATGATAAAATGCTTTGCAAATTTTTACAAAAAAAATGAAACCTCAAAATTTTTTCGTTTATCAATACATAATTTGTTAGTCTTTACGCAACTTTGTTGGCTACTGCAACACTTAGTTTAGTTTTTTATATCATTTTCAAGCAACATCTTCAAAACCTATGCTTATTGGATTATTCTTCGGCTCTTTCAACCCTATTCATATTGGACACCTTATTTTGGCAAATACGATTGCAGAAAAGGCAGACTTGAATCAAGTTTGGTTTATTGTTTCACCGCAAAATCCGTTTAAAAAAGCCTCTTCCCTCTTACACGAATTTGACAGATTGGACATGGTACGGTTGGCGATTGCAGATAATCCTAAATTTATAGCTTCTGACATAGAGTTTCATTTGCCCAAACCCAGCTATACCATAGACACCTTGCACCACATTCAACAAAAGTTTCCCCAACATACTTTTAAGCTAATTATAGGCGAAGACAATTTAAAAGAATTTCCAAAGTGGAAAAACTATGAACAAATTTTGGAGCAATACGGCTTATTGGTCTATAGACGTTTGCACGCACAAGCCTCAGAAATAGCCAAACACCCCAACGTAAAATTAATAGATGCCCCTATGATAGACATTTCGGCTACGTTTATTCGTGAATGTGTCCGCCAACACCAATCTATCAAATATTTAGTGCATGAAGACGTGGCTACGTTGATTAGGCATAAGAAATTTTATTTGTAACTATTTACCAATAAGAATCAACAAAAATTACTACTTAAAAACCCTCGGCAGGGTCTTAATGGGGCTGCCTAAGCCACTGCCGAGGTTATTGTGTTTTTAACTTGTTACTTATTCAATCCGCCTAATTCTCCCCTCTCAAAACCTGTATCCAACCCTTACAAGATTTTCCTTCGGGAGAAGTGAGGTAGTAATAGTACAAGGCAGAAGACGTATCTTCGCCCCATTCGCCATTGTAGTTGTCGTTTTTATAGATTAGTTTTCCCCAACGGTCATAAATCTCCAATTTCCAGCCTTCTCGTACATTGTCTATCACAAATCTTTCATTTTTGCCATCTCCGTTAGGGGTAATGACGTTGGCAGGTTTTATGTTTTCCACCTTTATTTTTTGGCTCACCGTTTTGCTACACAAATCACTCATAGCCTCTAAAATCACTTCATATTCTCCCGATTTTTCGTAAGAAAATTCGGCAGGAGGCGTATCAAAAACATCTTTGCCATTGCCTACAGTCCATTTGAATTTGTCTGCCCCTGTAGATTTGTTAATAAACCGAACTACGCCATTTTTGCCACATTCAGAAGCTACTTGCACCTCAAAAGCTGGTTTTATTTCTGGCACGACTTCAACCCTTACGGCACTGTCCACAAAACAGCCTCTTTCATTAAAAATCCGCACATTGTACGTAGTAGCCACCGTAGGCGAGGCTACAGGATTGCCAATGTTCGGGTTGCTAAGTCCTGTGGCGGGTGTCCACAAATACCTTGCTCCACCTGTAGCCGAAAGTTGTATGGAGGCAGCATTACAGATAGTCGAGTTTCTTGGCGAAATGCGAATGCCTCTGTAAAAATCTGCTGCTACGATACGGCGTTGTGGCGAAATTTGGCTGTTGCTGCGGGTACAGTTGGTATTTGTACCTGTAACTTTGATTTCAAAATCTCCATCTCTGTCATATTTGAAAGGCGGTGGTTGTATGCCCGCAAAAGTACGCCCATCTCCAAAACTCCACACATAGCTGTCTGCCCCACTCACTCGGCTGACAATGCGTGTAATAGGGTAAGGCTCACACAAAGAGTCGTATTCTATCGTGAAATCTAAGTTAATACGTGGCGTAACTTCTACCGTAACTACAGTGTCTTTGAAACAGTTAGCATTGGCGAAAATCCGCACTCTGTACGTAGTAGTTACTTCTGGGCTTGCCGAAACAGTGGCGGTATTCGTAGCACTTAGCCCTGTGGCTGGCGACCATTGGTAGGTACTGCCACCTGTGGCGGTTAATCGGGCTGTTTCGCCATTACATATTTTTTGTGTAGGTGAAACAGAGATTCTTTGTTCAAATCCTGCCTCTGTATTTTCCCTAATATCCACAAAAGTAGAATCCCTACGAGTACAACTTTGGTTCGTGGCTACCAATACGATTTTGTAACGACCTGCTACTGTATATTTAAACGGCGGAGGTGTAGCCAAAGTAGAAGTTTGTCCATTGCCAAAATCCCACAGGTACGTGAGTCCGCCTGTACTATTGTTGGTCAATGTTACCAAAGGAAATCTTGCACACAAATCTGATAATTCTGCCGTAAAACTTGGGTTTACTCTTGGCGATACATTAATCGTAACGGCTGTATCTGTAAAACAAACATTATTAGCTATTCTCACCCGATACGTAGTCGTTTGTGTAGGCGTAGCTATGGGGTTGGCTATATTCGCAGCACTTAGCCCTGTGGCAGGTGTCCAAGTGTACCTCGTCCCTCCCGAAGCCGTTAGTTGCACAACATCTCCCAAACAAATAGCAGCATTAGGCGATATTTGTGGGACAATTCCGTTGGCATTGCGTTTAATTTCTACGATTTGTGTGGTGCTTGCCTCGCATTGTTGCCCTCTGAATAAGGTAAGGCGAATAGTATAAGTGCCTTCTGCCGTATATTTAAAGGCTGGCGGATTAGCAACCGTAGCCGTTTGTCCATTGCCAAAATCCCAAAAATAGGTAGCTTCATTCGCAGGTACTACAGAACTTGTATTCCGAATATTGATAAGTGGGAAAGTAGCACACGAATCTGTCAAACTCACTGTAAACTCTGGTCTGGCGGTGCGTACATTTACCGTAGTCGTCAAACTACTATTACACACACCATCAGAAATACGAACTGTGTAGGTGGTTGTAGTGGTAGGTGAAGCTATGGGATTAGCTATATTCGTGGCACTTAGCCCTGTGGAAGGAGTCCATTGGTACGTAGTGCCTCCCGAAGCCGTTAATTGTGTGCTTGCCCCCTGACAAATTGTAACATTATTAGATAGTGCAAATGTAGTGTTACGAATATTGATGGTACGACTTATCGTTTGAGGGGTCAAACAAAAAGCATCATTAAAGCCCGTTAGAGAGAAAGTATAATTACCGCCTTGTGTAATGGTGAATGTAGGCTCTGCGTCTGTAGAAGTACCTAAAGTGCCTAAATTCCACTGAAAACGAGTGGCGTTGGTGGAGTTATTGCGTAGGCGTACCGTTACTGGTGCACAGAGAGAAGCCGTAATAGGTGTGCCTGTTGCCACGTCTATAGGTGTAAAGTCTGCTCTTAATAGTTCTTCTAAACTAATCTTAAATGCCAAATTATTACAAGCATTGGACGGAGCTGGGGCAGCTAAATTGGAGGTTTGCCATGCCCCTGCGGTAGCTGGAAAGTTATTACTACGGCACACACACGCAGAATGGTAAATTACCCCTTTTTTACTAAAACGACAAGTACCGCCATCTACGTGGTCGCCGTCTGCTGCACTACCTCCCCCCAAAAAAGTAGCATATAAGAGTTGTGTAGCATTTTTGCCTAAGACCATCATATAAAAATCATCTCCATCAGTAGTTCTTCTTAGGGCATCTCCTGTTGTTGGTAGTCCTGTTGTGGAGAGAGTAATACCTGTAGTAGCTGCGTTTGTACTGCCTCCCCAACCTGCCAAATAAATATTCTCACAATCACTGACCATAAAAGCCGTTGGCGTAATACTTGGGGCTAAAGAATTAGCACTGCCTATTTGGGTAGAAAAAATACGAGTGGTCAAATTATTATCTAATTTGTAAATAAAATGCCCACCATTTACATTGTTGTAAGTACCTGCTGTAATAGGGTGTATGCCTCTGGTATTACCCAATACATAGACATTGCCCGCATTGTCTAAATCTATGAAATAAGTTTGGTCATATTGTGCTGTGCCTATGTATGTACCTGTTAAAAATGTACCCGTGGGGCTGAATTTTTGTATAAAACCATCTACACCTCCTCTAAATGCAGGTTGTAAAGCCGTGCCTCCCGTAGCTAAATTATTACTTGTTGTAGCTCCTACTACATAAATATTACCTGTGGCATCAGTCCGAATACCATGTGCAGCATCTTCGCCTGTTCCGCCAATATACGCCCCCCAAGTCATGGCACTAAGGTCTGCATTCATACGAAAAGCTACGGCATCTTGTGAACCACCAAAGGGAGCTCCGCCATTACCTCCATTGAAAGTTGGGAAATTATTTGAACGGGTATAACTTGCCACATACACATTGCCCGCCGCATCTGTATAAACCTCGCCTCTTGCCTCATCTCCATAATTTTGAGCTAATGGGTAAATAGTTGGAAAATTAGGTACACCCACATAACCATCATTACCACCTCCACCAACATAAGTAGAAGCTACTAAAGACGTACCTGTTGAATTGAGAATAGTTACGAAAATATCTGAACCAAAAGGAAATTCGATAGAATAATTCGAAAAATTTGTACCTGCATTGAAAGTTCTGTCAAAGGCATTTGAAGACGTTGGAAAATTAAAAGAACCTGTAACCCCTTCTATCACCAAATTGCCAGCATTGTTTACAATCATAGAACTTGGTAGTTCCGATTCTAAACCACCCAAAAAAGTGGCATATAACAAGTTGCTGCCTGTTGGGTTAAATTTCATCACAGAAACGTCCCAAGCTGTATTATGTGTAACATCAAAAGCTCCAACTGTAGCAGGAAATTGCTGACCAAACACGATACCCGCAGCATATAAATTTTCGGCATTGTCAAACGTAGCCGAAAAGCCCCAATTATCCGAAACACTACCCGAATAAGACGAAAAAACCAGTGTAGGGTCTATGATTAGTTCATATTGAGGATTGTAACCTTGCGGAAATTCATAGCTTAATTGGTTATTTTCCAACTTAAACCTCGACGGTACTTCTACTTTTTGTCCATTGATAAATTGGTAAGAATAAGGGTGTTGTTCTATAAACTCATTGATAGAAGTCTGTATTTTCAAATTGCCATTTTCTAAGGTTACAGTTTCTGCACCGTTGTAGTTCATGCGAATTTGTTGCGGATTGGCATAAGGAGCAACAATGAAGTCATATTTAAGTGCTTCTTCTTGGGTATAAAATTTCAGTTGAATCCCTTTATATAATTCATTGTAAACCACTTCGTTATAGCCTCTTACATTGCTTGCCCATTTGTCGGGTGAAGAATTAAAAAAGTAGTTGTAATACTCTGTAGTAGGTTGATGAGGCAATAATTGAGGCGAAGTATTTGCCCCTACAAATTGTACTTCTACGCCATGCCCTCGTATTTCTCCGTTATGCGAAGGGTGATGACTATGCCCAAAATTTTCTACTTTGGCAGCTTCGGGCAATAAATGTTTGTGATTGGTTTGTTTACTCATCAAGGCATTTGCGTCATAAAAACCATACACCAATGCGTTTTCTTTTAAAAACAAAAAACCATTCGGAATGTCGGCTCTGTATCGCACAGACTTGTCCCATTGGTTTTTATTCTCGATAAACTTGTATTGTTTATTAACTTCGGGCAATTCACGAGGTAGTTGGCGAGGCGGTTTGCCCTGCGGAACTTTTGGCGTAAAAGCCATTGTACTGTTTGTCAATGCTATTAAAAAACAGACAGCATACCATTTTACAAGGAGTCGTATCATTTGTTTATTTGGGTTTGAATAAACAAATATACTAAATTATACTCAATCAAAAATGAATTTCCTGTAGCATAGGCTTTAGCCTGTGTAGGCACAGGCTAAAGCCTATGCTACAGATTAAAACCAATTTAGTTTCTGTATAGCAATAAGAACTAATGCAGAAAGGTAAATTAGAAATTACGAATAACAAACTTTCATCGCCCCAAACCAACTCTATTAAAAATCAACATTTCTCAAGCAAATACGTTAATAAGGGCTATGGAAAAAAACAGAGAAAAAAAGAAACAGATTGCAGCTAATACGCTGGCTATTGTAGAGGCAGGGAATTATACTAACGGACAAGGGCAAACTGTACCGTTACAGTTTAGCATTATTAATGCAAAGAGTAAAAGCAAATTATTTAAAGAAAGAGAGGAGTCTGCTTTGTGGATAAAAAGAGATTTATTATTGGGTACTACGCCACGTTACCAAACGTCTTTTACAGTAGAAAACCGCACAACTTTGGAGGCTTGTAGTGAATTGGTAGCCAACGGAGAAGTAGTTTTTTGCCTCAATTTTGCTTCTGCTAAAAACGCAGGTGGCGGTTTTTTGGGCGGTGCAGAAGCCCAAGAAGAAAGTTTGGCGAGGTCTTCGGCATTGTACCCTTGTTTGGTGCAATTTCAACAAGATTTTTATGATTATCACAGACATGGCGACACTTACTATTCACACCGCATGATTTATTCGCCCAATGTGCCTGTGTTTAAAGATGATAACGGCAGACTATTAGACCAACCTTATGAAGTATCTTTTCTGACTTCTCCTGCGGTGAATGTGGGTGCTTTGAAACAAAAATACCAATACAATACAGCCAAAACCGATGAATTAATGCTAAAAAGAACCGAAAAACTACTAAGCATTGCTTACGTGCAAGGTTACAAAACATTGGTGTTGGGGGCATGGGGTTGCGGTGTTTTTCGGCAAGACCCCGAAAAAGTAGCTCAATATTTTGCTCATTTCTTGTGTGCAGGAGGCTTGTTTGAAAACTGTTTTGAAAAAGTAGTTTTTGCGGTATTGTCCAGAGATGAAAAAAATATTCTGCCTTTTCAAGAGTTATTTATGGCAGATTGAACTATGTTTTCAAGCTATATACAAGAGGTGTAATCTTTTAAAAAGATTACACCTCTACTTTTATCTGTAAACAATAATACAACTGTTCGTTTACATTTTACAAATTATTCGTTTTCGTACACTTTCAAGACTTTTTTTGTATAAAAAACTGTAAATCAAATAGTTATTAATGTGGCATAGTGCTTGAGATTGGCATATCTTGAAAATCATTTCCACTATGAATCTACTTATCAGCCAGAAATTTCGTTTTTACAGTTTTCTGTCCATGTTCCTTTTGGTTTATGTGCATGGCTATAACCTACAAGACACCTACTTACAACCTTGGTCGGTGGTGCAAGAGCCTATGACATTGACCACTTTTTTTGAGTTTTTCACAGCTAATGGCTTGTTTCGTTTTCGTATTCCGATGCTGTTCATCATTTCGGGCTATTTGTATGCCCTCCATGACGACAACCCTTACAAAGAAAGGACATTGAAACGGCTACGAACTTTGGGGATACCCTATTTATTTTGGAGTGCTGTAGGTATTTTGCTCACTTATGCTTTAGAATACAATGATTTATTTCTTAACGCCATTAAAGCAAGTGGTTTGGCATACGCTGATAATAACATTGCTACAGTCCATCAATATACTGCCGAAGATTGGTTGGTGCGTTGGGCTATTTTCCCTATTTCCTTCCAATTATGGTTTATTAGAGTCTTGTTATTTTACAATATTGCCTACCCCGTTTTACGTTGGTTAGTTACTCGTTACCCTATTGTTTGGTTGTCTGTTACGGGCATACTTTGGTTTATTAACTTTAACTTGGTGCTAGTAGAAGGGGCAGGCTTGTTCTTTTTTAGTTGGGGGATTTGGATTCAGAAGAACAATTTTGACCTTGAAAAAACACCAAAAAACTTAAATCCTACTTTCGTATTAGTGGCTTTTGTTGTCATTTGTTTCCTAAAAACTTATTTAGCTTTTCTCCACACCGAAAATTCACCAATTCCTTTGCCCCTTGTCGTTGGTATATTGCACCGTATTGCCGAAGTTGCGGGCATGATAGGCTTATGGTACAGTGGCAACAAAATAATAGCGTGGCTTTCTGCACAAAGTTTCTTCCGTTTCTTGATGTCCTACTCTTTTATGATTTACGTTACGCATGTGCCTATTTTGTATTATATCATGCAAATTGCCAATCAGTATTTAATTGATTATCAATATCATAGATTACTAACTTATATTTTTGTACCGTTATTGTTGTCTTTGTATGCTGTGTTGGTGGGTAGTTTCCTCAAAAAAGTAGCTCCAACACCTTACCAATGGTTCACAGGAGGAAGGTAAATTAGTTAATTTGAAGCTGTAGAACGGACTTTAGTCCAATGCTGTTCAGCTAAGAAATTAAATTATATTTTTTAATCATTTGATTATCAAGTAATTAATTTTTTAGTTCCGTTAGGAACGAAATATTTATAGAAAAATTGAACCACAACTTCTTCCAAGTGCCGTAGGCACGAAACATATCGTGCCTACGGCACTTGGAGGAAGAAGAAATAACATTACTATAAATATTACGTGCCTATGGCACTTAAAATACTTTTATTAGCTTAATAGCATTGGACTAAAGTCCGTTCTACAGAAAACTAATTTTGTGGAATAATAGAAGCAAAAGCTGTAAAAGGTAGTTTTTGAAAATAAATTTCACTTTCAAGCACATCATTTTAGCAATATGGCAACGAAAAAAACATTAATCATTGGAGCATCTGAAAACCCCGAAAGATACGCCTACAAAGCTGCCCACAGTTTGGTACAACACAACCACCCGATTGTGAATGTAGGTATCAAAAGTGGCGTAGTGGCAGGTGAGCAAATACACACTGATAAACCTATTTTAGCAGATATAGACACCATTACCTTGTACGTAGGGGCAAAAAATCAGCCTGAATGGTACGATTATATCTTGAAAACAAAGCCTAAGAGGTTGATTTTTAACCCTAATACAGAAAACCCAGAATTGTCTAACTTGGCGACTGCCGCAGGTATAGAACCCGTAGAGGCTTGTACCTTAGTACTCTTAGCCACAGGGCAATATTAGGCTTGTGATTGTTTGGTTTTCTGAAAAAAAATGCAATTTTTGTTACCACAAAAAACAAAAGCCACTAAACTACTCTTGCCATGTTTGTTCTTCATCATGTTCCCTCTATTGCCAATCAATTTTTAGCTGATATGCGAGATGTGCATATTCAGAAAGACAGTATGCGTTTTCGTAAAAATTTAGAAAGAGTTGGCGAAATTTTGGCGTATGAAATCTCCAAAAAATTAGAGTACGTCCACCGCACTATTCACACCCCATTAGGCTATGCCGAAACGAAGATGTTGAAAGAACAGCCTGTTTTGGTCTGTGTGTTGCGTGCTGGCTTACCGTTTTATCAAGGTTTTTTGAATTTTTTTGATGAAGCCGAAAACAGTTTTATTGGGGCGTATCGCAGCAAACCTACAACTACCCATGATTTTGACATAGAACTGCACTACCTTACTTCGCCAAATATAGAAGGCAAAACGGTGATTATCATAGACCCAATGCTGGCTACAGGTAGGTCTTTTGTCAAAACGTATCAGGCTCTTTTACAGCATGGTAAGCCCGAAAAACTGCACATTGCTGCCGTCATAGCCAGTGAACAAGGATTAAAGTACATTCAAGAAAATCTGCCTACTCACGAGCTTTGGGTGGGAGATGTGGACAAAGACCTTAACGAAAAATATTACATTATCCCAGGGCTGGGAGATGCAGGAGATTTGGCGTTTGGGAGTAAATTGTAGAAGTTTTAATATTACTAGACAAAACTCCATAAAACTTTGAAAATGAGAGGCTTAGTTTTACTTTTAAGTTTACCAAGACAAAAAAAGTAGCTAATGCACTCTCATATTCGCCAATTTATCTCAAAAAACGTAGAAATACGCAAAAGTGTGGCAGA
>CANGYA010000009.1 GCA_947457925.1 Cytophagales bacterium
AACACACAAAAAGTATGAACAAAATTCGCAATCTATGGAGATTGTCATTGACGTTGGCACTTTCCCTATGTTTCACCACTTTACTTTTCGCCCAAAAAACGGTATCGGGCAAGGTAACAACGAAAGAAGAACCTAATGGCGCGCCAAGTATCACTGTATTAGTAAAAGGTACTACTACAGGTACAATCACAGACATCGAGGGTAACTATAAAATAGCCGTTCCAGACGACAAAGCTATTTTGGTATTCAGTTTCGTAGGCTATAAATCGCAAGAAATTGTGGTGGGTAATCAGACTTCTATCAATATTGCCTTAGAAGAAGATAACCAACAATTACAAGAAATCGTTGTGGTAGGTTATGGCGTACAAAAGAAAACAGATTTGACAGGCTCAATAACTCGTTTAGGAGAAAAAGACTTGAACGCAGGTACTTTCACAAGCCCCCTACAAAGAATGTCTGGACGTGCAGCAGGTGTAACCATTAACCAAGCAGGTGGAGAGCCGGGTGTAGCTCCTAATGTTCGTATTCGTGGTATCGCAGGTATTACGGGAGCAAGTGACCCTTTAGTGGTAGTAGATGGTATTCAAGGTGGTATGGACTTATTGAACCAAGTACCTCCTACTGAAATAGAATCTTTTGACATCTTGAAAGATGCCTCTGCCACAGCTATTTATGGTGCAAGAGGTGCAGCAGGTGTTATTTTGGTTACTACAAAAAAAGCTAAACAAGGTAAAACTACTTTAGAGTATAGTGCTGTAGGTTCTTACGAAACTATCTCTAAACGTTATGAAATGCTTACCGCAGACGAGTGGAGAGCCTTGGCAACACAAAGAGGGTTAGACCTTAAATCAACAGATTTTGGTGGCAACACAGATTGGCAAAAACAAGTAACTCGTGATGGTTATACACAAAACCACAATTTATCTATTGGTGGTGGCACATCAGGCTTTAACTACCGTGCTACACTCACAGCTATTGACCAACAAGGTATCATCATTGGTTCTGGTTATACCAACTATATTGGTCGTTTGCAAATTAGCCAAAAAGCCTTGAATGATAAATTAACTCTTACTTACAATGCTAACGTAGGTTCTGAAGACCGCCGTTTTAATAATGCAGATGTAATAGGTACGGCATTAGGCAGAAGACCAACAGACCCTATTTATAGAACAGATGGTACTTATTTCATTGATAATGAGATTTTTGGCTATGTAAACCCTTATGCACGTGCCAAAGAAATGGTAGATGGACAAACTTTGTTGAATATGTTTGGTAGTGCAAGAGCAGATTATCAAATTACCAAAGATTTAACGGCGAGTGTGTTTGGTTCTTGGCGTAAAACAGATTTGGAGTATGGTCAATTCAAGTCAGTTAAAACAACTTTAGGTGATGCAAGAGATAATAAAGGTATTGCTACCAGAGAAACTAAACAAAGTGATGAGCAATTATTCAACGCCATTTTGAGCTACAAGAAAAACTTTGGTGACCACAATTTAGACTTCACCTTAGTATATGAATGGCAAAAAGCTGTTTATCAAGGCTTCAAAGCCATAGGTCGTAATTTCATCAATGAAGCTACTGCTTTAGATGCTTTACAAAGTGGTAATATAGCTGATGTACAAGCTGGCGACATTACTTCTTACAAGAATGACCAAACTTTATTGTCTTATTTGGGTAGAGTAAATTATTCTTACAAAGGCAAATATTTAGCTACTGTAAACTTCCGTAGAGATGCCTCCTCTAAATTTGGTGAAAATAATCGTTGGGCAAACTTCCCTTCTGTGTCATTAGGTTGGCATATTTCAGAAGAAGATTTCTTGAAAAAACAGAATATCCTTTCTGATTTGAAACTACGTGCAGGTTTTGGTATCACAGGTAGCCAACAAGCATTAGGAGCATTAAACTCTGTACGTTTAGTAGGTGTAACAGGTACTACTTATTTTGGTGGTATTATTCCAAGTTTTGGTATCAAACAAAATGCTAATCCAGATTTACGTTGGGAAACTCGCCAAATGTTTAACGTAGGTTTAGACTTTGCCTTCCTCAACAATAAATTGACTGGTACGATTGACTATTACAATGGCGTAACATCTGATTTATTATTCAAATACAGAGTACCACTTCCACCTTTCCCTTACAACGAACTTTTTGCTAACGTAGGTAAAATGCGTAATTCAGGTGTCGAAGTTACATTGAATTATGTAGCTATTGACAAAGGAGATTTCAGATTAACATTAGGCGGTAACTTTACCCATAACGCCAATACCATTGAGGAATTAAGTGGCTCTATTGGTGGTGTGCCTTTGAATGCAGATTATGTACGTTGGGGCGGTGGCGGCACTGTGGGTGTAGCCTCTACAAATGATGCGATGCAATACCTCATCAAAGGTCAGTCTATTGGTACTTTCTATGTATTTAAACACGCAGGAGTAGATGCAGAAGGCAATCAACTGTTAGATGATATTAATGGAGATGGTGTAGTAGAATCAGGCGACGCTAGTAAAGACCGTTATATAGCTGGTAATGCCTTACCTATTTTTACTTATGGTTTTACACCTACAGCCAGCTACAAAAACTGGGACTTTGGTATGGTATTAAGAGGCGTATATGGCAATGATATTTACAATGTTCGTAGGGCTCAATTAAGTGCTTTATCACAATTAGGACAAGGTAACGTTATCAAAGGTGCAGCAGAAACAGGTATTCGCAATATCTCAAATGCTTCTGACTATTGGATAGAAAAAGGCTCTTATGCTCGTTTGGAAAACCTCTCTATAGGTTACAGATTTAAGACAGAAAACTGGAAGTTGATAGAGTCTTTGCGTGTGTCTTTCGTGGCTAACAACTTATTTGTGATTACCAACTACTCTGGCATAGACCCTGAAACTAATATCAACGG
Source organism: Cytophagales bacterium (assembly GCA_947457925.1). GTDB lineage: Bacteria > Bacteroidota > Bacteroidia > Cytophagales > Thermoflexibacteraceae > JAAFKA01. The sequence continues at coordinate 2,900 of CANGYA010000009.1, forward strand.
TCAAGACAATGATCGTCGTGGTTTTGGTACAGACTTCGGTTTATATCCTCGTACTCGTAGCTTTGCAGTAGGTTTGAATGTAGCATTCAAGTAATTTTTCACTCTACTTCCTCTCTTTTTGGAGAGTAAGTGTAGAACTTTAACAGAGTGATAAAAACATTTTCTTTTCACAAATCATTTTCTTAACGAACTATCATAGTTAGTATATATGAAAAAATTTCTTTTAACAGCAGCTCTCTTAGGAGCTACTATTTCGGGGTGTACCGTAAAAGAAGGGGTGTATGACCAAGCAGTGGCAGACCAATTCTATGCGACCCCAGCAGGTATCAATGCAGCATTAGCTGATCTTTATGGAGAAGTACGTGGCGACTGGGGTGGCAAAGGTATAGCAGGAGCAGATAGAGGTTGGTTTGATATTAATGAAGTAACCACAGACGAATTGATGTTACCAACAAGAGCAGACGGAGCATGGGACGACAACGGTATTTGGCGACAACTCTACAGACATGAGTTTGACGCTGGACAAGAAATGATTAATAATACATGGAATTGGTTATATAGGTCTGTATATAAGTCTAATTTGGCTATCGAACTATTAACAAAAGCTAATGCAAACCCTGAAAGAATAGCAGAAGCAAGAGTATTACGTGCCTATTTCTACTATATGTTGATGGACGGTTGGGGCAATATTCCCTTCTATACAGATATTAGTGTAACAGTAGATAAAATACCTCAAACAGACCGTAAAACCGTGTATGATTTTGTAGTAAAAGAGTTAAAAGAAAACATAGACAAATTGCCAACTACTAAAGGTGGAGAAGAGTTTTATGGTCGTTTTAACCGTTGGGCTGGTTATGCCTTGTTAGCAAAAGTGTATTTGAATGCACAAGTCTATACAGGTACGCCACAATGGGCAGAGGCATCATCTGCTTGTGATAAAATCATCAATGAAGGTGGCTTTAGCTTAGTTGCAGACTATATGACCTTAGCTGGTGACCGTTGTCCTGATACAGAAGTTATTTTAGCTGTTTTCGTAGATGGTAACGTAGCCCCACGTAATATTATTGGTATCCGCAGTTTGAGAGGCTCACATGGCAAGGCATTATTTGGTTTTGATACTTGGAATGGTGCTACAGCCCATCAAAACTTTGTGAATAAGTATGACAATGCAGATAAACGCAAGGCACAGTGGATTACTGGTTCGCAACCCGGTGGTGTAAATTACACCTTAAATCTTAGTTCATTGACAAGTGCAGGTGTAGAAGAAGGTGCAAGAAATATTAAATATTTTCCTGTAGCTCCTTACAATGGTGGTACTTCTTCTAATGACTTCCCTGTGTTCCGTTATGCAGATGTGTTATTGATGAAAGCAGAGGCTTTAGCTCGCCAAGGTAATACAAGTGGTGCAGCACCATTGGTAAACCAAGTACGTTCAAGAGCTGGTTTAGCTGCTATTACGTCAGTAACTTTGGAAGAAATTTATGACGAGAGAGGACGTGAATTGTGTTGGGAAGGACACCGCCGTCAAGACATGATACGTTTCGGTACGTTTACCTTAGCACATGACTTTAAGCCTGCAAGTGATGCCAAGTATCGTTTATTCCCGATACCTGCTCCAGCACTATCTACGAATACAAATTTGAAACAAAATCCCGGTTATTAATGTAATGAAACCTTACAAAGAACAGAACTGTTCTTTGTAAGGGCTTTTTTCCCAATCATTATACCTTAATCAAACTTATCGATAAATTGAATATGAAAAAATATTTTAAATTTTCAGCCTTAGCATTCAGCACTTTGCTGCTAATTACGGGTTGTGCAAAAGATAGCGTAGCCCCAACGATTGAGGGAGTAGCTATTATGGATTACGATTTAGTCCAAATTACGAATGACACACCCAATATGCCTATCAATATCAAAGCTAATGATAATGATAAGCTAAGTTCTTTGAGCATTAAAGTAATGCCTGATGGTGGTTCTTCGGTAACAGCTTCGCAAGAAATTAAAAACATGACAGCAAGCAGTTTGGCGAGGACTTCTATCAACATTCCGTTTCCAATAGCAGAAAAAGCTCCTTCGGGCTTATATACAGTAGAATATACATTGACGGATGCAGCAGGTAATAAAAGTACAAAGTCTTACAAAGTCAATGTATTGAACTACCAGACCGCAAGAGTAGAAAAATGCGAATTTCCTGCGGTTTCGTTACCTGCGGGCAGAAACGTAACTTTCTTTGTTACTGCACCTGCCAATACAGAAGGAGATTTGTATGTATCTGGTAATATGGAGCAGGCAGCAGGTGGTACTGGCGACTGGACAGGTGGCGGTACGGCAGCCTTGAAACTAACGAAAGTAAGCAATACTTGTTACTACATACACTTGAACCTTACCAATGCCTCTGAATTTAAGATAACAAGAGGTGAGTGGGGCAAAGTAATGAAAACAGCTACAGGCGAGGAGGCAGATAACTTGAAGTGGGCAGGACAAGCCACCCAAAGTGTAACTGTACAAAACTGGGCTGATAGAGTTACTTTACCGCCTGTTACACTACCTAAGTCGGCTATTGAAACCAATAAATTGACTGTAGTAGCTGATGTAAAGAATAACGATGCTGCCAAATATTATTTGGTGAAGAAAGGAGCTACCTCATTGACAGGGGCAATACCAATGGAAAGAGTAGTAAGTAGCACCAAATTGGCGGCGGCTGTTCCTCGCGAAACAGGTGCTGAATATGTATTGGTGAAAGACAATGTAGCTTCTGTGGGTGTAAATGCTTATGGTTATGAACAAGTAGCTTCTTGGGACGGCAAAACCAACCCAGTAAATCTAATCGTTGATGCTTACAAAGGCTCTGCACCTTTATTAAGTAATAACCAAAGATTGTTTATTGTAGGTGCTGCCACCGAAGGCGGTTGGAACAACCCTGTGCCAGCTAACCAAGAGTTTACGAGAGTGGCAGAAGGAAAATTTGAATTGACCATTACCCTCAAAAAAGAAGAATACTTACTATTGCCTGTAAATGGTGATTGGGGTTTTAAGTGGGGTATGGCAGGCTCGAATCCATTGGCGGGTAATGTAAATTGGCAAGGTGCCAATTTTAGAGCCCCAGATGCGGGTCGTTTTAAAATAGAAGTAGATTTTTTCAGAGGTACTTACAAATTGACAAGACAATAAAATTAAAGTAGCTAACAAAAAAAGATGACATCTATAAAAAGATGTCATCTTTTTTTGTTAGCTACTTTGATATGATTTATCTAATCATGTCCTTTGCTTGTTTCTGTACCTACAATAGTAATGCTACTAGGAGAACCACCCACAGCTAATTTTGTAATGCTTTTTAAGTTACTACTTTGTACTTGTAAAACTTCGCCTGTGTTAGGTTGTGTGATATAAATATATTTTTGAGTAGCAACAAGTTGTGGTTTAGTAGTAGAAGTTTTTTCAGTAGCCCCTATTACCACGTCCTTAGCTTTTAATAAGCCATTAGCTAAATTGTAAATATGCAACTCCCCACTATGTAATAGTACAATTAAGTTAGCCCCAGCATAATCTACCTTACACTGCATAATATCTGTACTTGTTATAATAGGAGTTATTTTATCTGTGGTTGCATCAATAAAATAAGCTCCTTTGGCGGCTGTATAACCAATGAACTTATTGGCTTGTGCAGCTTCTAAAATAGTACCAAACCATGCCGTTCCAAAATCTGTAGGATGCGGAATTAACTTTTGAGTGCCGTCATTATTCACGACTAAAACACCACTTGCAGAACCAAAGATAGCTACCTTACCATTTGTAGCATTTCCATGAATACCTTTGGTTTGAACAGTAGAAACATGGAGAGTTTTGCCATTGGTATCCATGATTTTTACTCTTTCGGGAAGAGAACCTGCCACAGAACCATCTTTTTCTGTAATAGCATAATTGCCATTGTCAAATTTTGCCATAGCTCCATGATGAGCTTTATTGCCTGTTTGGATAGTTTTCAATTGGATACCTGCCGTATGAAAATCATTTTCGTTAGCTATGCTCAATGTCCCATCTCCATCATTAAATACTGCCACTTCGCTACCATGCGACTTAAAATGGGTTGGTAAGGCACTATTCCCAACAAAAGCACCAAACTTAGGTGTACCCTTCACATCAACATGGTCAGAATGCCTCTCAAAACCAGTATCAAAAGTTTCTACGGTATTGTCTGCTCGATGTATAATCACAGCAAATCTTCCTGACTCGGTAGTATAAAGAGCAGATTTTACAAACTTAGCATTAAAGGCACTAATTTTATTTGTTTGAGGAGTGATTAATGATAAACGATTCGTTGTGTTATCACTTACCAAAAGATTAATGAATTTGTATTCTCTGTTGTCTTCTGGGGCTGTTTCTTCGCTTTTTTGACAAGCCACAAAAAAAGAGGCACTTAATGCCAATAAAGAAAACCTAAAAATAGATTTTTGTTTGAACATGATAAAATAAGGTTTAAAATAAAAAATGCAACAATGTTGCAAATATAGAGTCATTGTTAGTAAAAATGCAACAATGTTGTATTTTTATTCTCAATAATTTAAAAACAACTCGTTATTGAGTATCAAAATTTAATATAAATAATTGACAATTAAGTATTTATATAATTTACAATCATTTTTCACAAACAAATACTTCAAATATGCCTTTATTGATGTCACCAATAAGTAGGACATCACTTATCGTGATTTGAGCTTATCAATTTGAGTGAAGCACCGAAAATGTCATCTTTTTTTGTAGCTTTGCTTACTGATTTAACCCTAAACTGCATTTATTATGAAAATCTTGATTATTGGTGGTGGCAATATGGGGAAAACCTATGCCGACAGTTTTACGGCAAACCATACCGTTGCCAAAGAGAATTTATATATTTTGGAGCATGAACAAAAGAAAGTAGATTACTTCAAAAACTTGGGCTATGACAACACCTTCCTACAACCAAGTTCTTATATCCAACAAATGGAATTAATCATTTTGGCGATTAAACCTCAAGATTTTCCTTCTATACCGCCCATCATTGCCCCCTACATGAAACCCCAGCAGTTGGTCATGAGCATCATGGCGGGTATGCCAATGGCTACGATTGAAAAGATGTTAAGCAATGTAAGAGTAGTACGTGCTATGCCTAATCTCCCCGCCCAAATCGGCATGGGCATTACTGGCTTTACGGCTGCCAAAGATGTAACTCGTGAAGAATTATTTTTGGTACAAAACCTATTGAATACCACAGGAAAATCTTTGTATTTTAATAGAGAAGAACAATTAGATGCAGTAACCGCCATTTCGGGTAGTGGTCCTGCCTACGTCTATTTTTTCATGGACGCAATTATAAATACTGCCCGCAAAATGGGTTTTACAGACACAGAGGCTGAAATGTTGGTGGAACAAACCTTTATGGGGGCTATTCACCTACAAAAAATGCACACTTTCACTTGTAAAGAATGGATTGGCAAAGTTGCCTCTAAGGGTGGTACTACCGAAGCTGCTTTGAATGTGTTTAACCATTTGGGCTTAGAAACTGTCATAGAAAAAGGCTTGCAACGTGCCTTAGAACGTGGGCGTGAGTTAGGGGCTAATAAATAACGGAGGCATGAAAAATTTTTTTGAAACACTAATAAAAGCATTAGGGGTACTTACAGCTATTTTTCTATGTATTTCTTTGTATGATATTTGGCAGTGGCGACAATTCACCAAGAAATATGATAAAACAATAGGCGTTATTACCAAAAATAAAGAAAATAAAGACAAGACTTTTTCTCCTGTCATACGTTTTAGGACTTTGGACAACCAAAAAGTTACGTTCAAAGCTCGGAAAAAAGCCGAAAAGAAATTTAACGAAGGAGATACAGTACTAGTCTATTACAATTTGTTGAATACAGACGAGGTGCATTTGGCTACCGAAGCCGAAGGTAATTTGTGGTTGTCGCCTTGTTTGGCTCTGCTTTTTGGTGGGGCTGGAGCATTGGCTTTGTGGGGCAAACAACGGAAACGCCAACAACGCAGCCAGCTACTTTCGCATGGGCGTAAAATTACGGCAGTATTCACAGGTGTACAAGAAAGAATGGTGTTAGGTTTTAAATTATATGTGCTAACGGCTTCATGGACAAGCCCTTACAATGAGCAACCACAACTGTTTGAAAGTACATACTTTTTGGAAGACCCACAACAGTATCTTAAACATAAAGATATTGATGTGTATATAGACAAGGAAAATACCAAAGACTACTACATGGACTTAGAAGGCATACCTGCCGAATGGTTTTGGTTTTAATTTTTTTGTTGTAAACTCCGCAAGGGCTTGTAGCCCTTGCGGAGTTATGTTAAATGTGCAACTCTGCCTACAAAATATTAAAATTTTTGTAGGTAGAGTTTTTTTTGAAAAAATGTAACTTCTTATTTTTAATTAGTCTAAATAGTAGTAAATTTGCAACGTCATTTTAAATACAGTTTCTAACCAATCGTACAGCTATATTTACTGAAGTCATGCAACAAGATAAACTATTCCAATCTGCCCAAAAGATTTCTATTTTGAAAGCAAACACACCTTGCGAACTGTCTGCTTGCGTTTTATTGTGTAAGAAAAAAGACTGTTGCAAAAAATACAAAAAAGGGAAAAGATGTAAAAGTTGTCCTGATAGGTAGAATATTGTAATTTTTTTTCTACCACAAAAGCCATGTTACAAGTACCTCCAACAAAATAATCATTGTACTTAACAAATACAATAGAGTTTTACTCGTTGGGCTTGTTTCTATTTCTCGACTGTTTATAAAACGTGGACAAGTCGGCATCTCGTCTAAAGTCATGGCTTTTTTGGGGTTTTCGGATAAATAAAGTATGCTCTCTGTTTCCTCGTCTTGTAGCAATTCGGGTTGGTGAGTTTTGGCAATAATTTGGTAAGTTTGTCTGTCTTTTGCAGTGAACTCAAAAGTCATATCATATACAGCTCTACCATTTACTTTGGACGCAGTAGGTACAGAATTTAGTAACTTTCCTCTTGTAAATTCACCGTATTTCAACAGTCTTACTGCCAAAAAACCTTTTTTGAACCCAAGATAGGCTAAAATTAAGCCAATAATAGGAAAAATAATTACAACTAAGGCTACCCATGCAGGAAATTCGGCGTTTCGCATACCTACAATGCAAGAAATATGCGGACTATCTGCTACATATTGAATCGTTACATTGCTGCCTTCTTTCAAATCTTCTCTATTTGTTTCATACGAAGTACCGTTTAAACGTTGCCCTTGCAAAGAAAAGGTGTATGAATACGCATAAATACGTTGTTTATTTACTTTGCTGTTAGTGGCTGCTATTTTGGTCAAAATGGCTTGTGTAGTAGGCGAATTGCTACTTAACGCAAAGCTGTCAAAATCTGCTTTTCCTGTAAAAGCCACAACGAAGATGTATCCAAAGGCAATCAGCCCCAAGCCAACTTGTGTCATTACATCACCCAAAAGCACAGAAAAATAGGTACTTAGTGGAACAGTCCTGTAGTTATCTTGTAGCATAGGGTTGCGTATTAAAATTTGGTAGGGTAGGTATAACAATGCTCACAAATGGTAATCAATTCGTGCAGTCTTTCATGCGTAAGGTGCCTGTCCGATATTCTTTCTACCCGTAAATCCTCGCGACTTCTGCACACCACACACCGAAATTTATCTCTATACAATACTTGTTCTTTAAGTTCCAGCCACGTATCCGAACTTTCATAGGAGGCTAATTCTACAGGGTTAATGGGTTCTTCGGGTACGTCTTCTTGGAACAAAAAACGCAGTGCTAAGACCATGAGCAAACCTGTCATGGGCAACCAAACCAACCAATTTAATCGAAACAAAGCCACTATCCACAGCAGAATAGGCACGAGTAGCAACACCGCATTGAGTCCCCGCATAATGAGTAATTCTTTGGGGTGGGTACGAATTTTACGTACCAACTCAAGCAGGTACAGTATCGAAAGGTAAAACGCCGTTTTATAGGCACTTAGTACGTCTTCTTTCACACAAAGGACAGGTTCAAGTAAAAAAATTAGTTCAATCTTGGCGGAAATATCATACTGAACTCTGGCACAATGACCTTGAAGGGTCGGTTGTCCAATACTCTTTCCATGATATAATAGCCTTTCATTTTCCCAATACCTGAATTGAGGTTACAACCCGACACATATTCAAAAGCCTGATTAGGGGCTATAAAAGGCTGTTCACCTACAACCCCTTCCCCTTCTACTTGGCGGTGTGTGCCGTCTGCATCATAAATATCCCAAAAACGAGAAATTAGTTGTACCGTATATTCACTATTGTTCTGAATACGAATACGGTAGCTAAACACAAAATGGTCGTCTGAAGGGCTTGAATACTTCGGTTGGTATTCTGTCTGTACGGTTACTTGTATGTCTCTGGTGCTGGCTGTAATCATTTTTCAAGCAAGAATTAGGTCTATTATTCCAAATTTATAGAGAATTTAGGGAAAAAACAAAATTACAATACTATTTGTAGCATTGCAAAACACTTTTACACAAGTATAACAGATTTTGGAGCTTGTTTTCTAAAGCAAAAAACCGCAGATTCAACTTTGAAATGCAATTTTATTTTTAGTTAAACTTTATATCAGACTGTCATATTCTAATTTTTTTAGCCAATATATAGTGCCTAACTACATATTATATTATATTTATCAAAAATATCACTTGTAATTTTCCTTATTCAGTTGTAAAATATTTTTTGTAATTAAATATTTGATAATGAATATTTTAAGTATTTTGAATTTTGTATAACTGACGAAATATTTCTGTATAATATATGAAAAAGAAAGTAAACATGAAGTATTTGGTAGCCTTTGTTTGCTATTTGGTACTGAATTTCAGTTGTTTGGCACAACAAGAATTTTCTCAAACAGTACAAAATTGGCAACAGCTTATTGTGAATGGCTCTCCTATTGAATGGGAGAATTTTTGGCAAGAACGTATCAAAGCAAAGGAAATTCCTTTGGTAATAGGAGATTCTGTAGCATTTTTCTACAAAGGTGAGGCTCAGTCGGTGGCTTGGGCAGGAGATTTTTCGGGCTGGAATCCCGAAGATAAACGGTATCAAGGGGTGCGAATAGGCTCTACTCCTTTTTGGTTCTGCAAAGCTAAATTTCCTGTTAATGCTCGTTTAGACTACAAGATTGTGATAGATAACAAAGACTGGGGTATAGATGCAGCTAATCCGTATCAACAATGGTCGGGTGCGGGAGGTGGGCAGCCTAATTCTGAATTGAGAATGTCGGGCTGGCAGGCAGAAAAATGGACATTTCCACAAGAAAATATCTTGAAAGGTACAATGACAACTTACCAATTTGAAAGTAAAAACTTGTATTATCGTTTAAAATACAGTGTGTATTTGCCTGTAGGCTATGAAAAATTATCAAAATTGCCTGTAATTTATGTTACAGACGGGCATGAATACAGTGATGCACGCATGGGGGCAGTGGTAACTGTCTTGGATAATTTGATAGCTGCGAATAAAATTAAACCTGTGATAGCCGTATTTATAGACCCTCGCCAACCTGATAAATTGGAGAATAACCGTAGGGCAGATGAATTTTTAGGCAATGAAAAATACAAAGATTTTGTAACTCAAGAGTTGATTGCACATATAGACAAAACCTATAAAACACAAGCTACTGCGGAGGCAAGAGTGATTGTGGGAACTTCTTTTTGGGGCTTTTGTGCCACTTATTTTGCCTTAAATGCCCCTAATTATTTTGGGAATGTGGTCATTAACTCACCTGCTTACTGGTATGATACGGATTTATTGACCAAATTTTTGGCTACGCCTAAACTGCCTATCAAAAAGATTTTTTTCTCTAATGGCACTATCTCTGATGGAGAAAAGTTGAGCCGTTTGATGCAGGCAATATTGAAAGAAAAGAAATATAATTGTCGTATTGTAGAAGTGAATGAAGGGCATTCTTGGGGAAATTGGCGGGCTTTGGTAGATGATTGGTTGTTGTATTTATTTGGCAAATAAACAAGTAAAACGAAACTTTTTAAGTTTTAGCAACTTAGAAAGTTTCGTTTTGACTTTGAAGATAATTAACATAAGTTGCGTAGTGCTTTAAATGCCCCCACCACTACCTTCCAACTCAGTTGCTCCCCCGCAGGGGAGGGAGCTTGAAAATCAATTACTTACAAGTTCCCCTCCCTACGGGGAGCAACTGAGTTGGAAGGAGCTAAACTAACATTACGCAACTTGCATTAATTACTTGATTTTCAAACAATTAAAATAAAAGAATAAAGCCTATGCTACAAATTTTAGGAAACTTTATTATACGTTTTTCATTGCTTTTTCACGCAAAGTATCCAACAAGGCTTGTACGGAACTAAACGAAACCACGTTAGTTTTGAAATGCTCAACGGCTGCGGCTTGCTCGGCTTCGTTGGCTTTGAAGTGGCGAAGAATGTTCAACAAGTGCATTTTCATGTGTCCTTTCTGAATACCCGTAGTTGTCAAAGATTTTACTGCCCCGAAATTTTGAGCCAAGCCCACAACGGCAGCTATTTTCATTAATTCTTGTGCAGAAGGGTGTCCTAATAACTCTAAACTGCGTTTTGCCAATGGGTGCAAGGTTGTCAAACCACCTACTACGCCTAATGCAATCGGTAAATCTATCCAAAAACGGAACTCTCCGTTGTCTGTGCTGGCGTAGCTCAAGCTGCGGTACTTGCCTGTACGTGCTGCGTAAGTGTGTCCACAAGCCTCTACAGCCCTAAAATCGTTGCCTGTGGCTAAAATTACGGCATCTATGCCATTGAAAATGCCTTTGTTGTGTGTCGTAGCTCGGTGTACGTCTATATGGGCAATATCCACTGCCTTTTTGAATTTATCGGCAAAAATTTCAGCTGCCATGCCTTCTACTTCACCCAAAACAGGAATCGGACAACTTACCGAAGCCCTTACCATACATTCTGGCGTGTAGTTAGACAAAATAGACATGACAATCGTAGGGTTTTTCTCGGCTTCTGTGAATATTTCTTGTACGGCTGCCCACTCTACAAAAGTCTTTGCGAAGGTTTCTAAACAAGTATTGATGAAGTTTGCCCCCATAGAGTCGCAAGTTTCAAAAGTGGCTTTGAATTGGTAATAATGAGGCATTTCGGCAGTCATATTGACCAATTCTATGTCTAAAATACCGCCACCTCTTGCCCGCATATTTTTGGTAGTGAGGGCTGTGGCTGCTAAAAACTTTTCTTTGAGGTCATCAAACAAGACATATAATTTATGAAAGTCGCCTTCCCAAATAAAATGTACTTGTCCAATTTTTTTGGTATCAATGATTTCGGCTTTAAAACCGCCTCTGTCTGCCCAGAACTTCGCACTTTTGGCTGCTGCTGCCACTACACTACTTTCTTCTATGACCATTGGAACGGCATAGTTCTTTCCGTTGATAATCACATTAGGAGCTACGCCAAAAGGTAGGTAGTAATTGGTGAGGGTGTTTTCGCTAAATTCGTCGAAGTGTTTTTGTACTTTTTCGTCAGTGTGCCAAAAACCTTGAAATTCAGCTAAAAGGCTTTCATCGCCTATTTGCTTGCCCAACCACTTGATTTTGTCTTCTTTAGACAGTTTTGAAAAGCCAGAGATAAGTTCCATATCAAAAAAATTAATGCCAGATAAACATAGTCAATAAACCGCAATACAGTAGGCTTTGTTTGACTTTTAGTGTAATATGCTCCAAATTTAACGGTAATTGCTTAAACAAGTTTTAGAAGTTTCAGAAAAATTTGAAAGTTTAAACAGTTTATGATTTTTTTAGAATAACCTGCCCTGTTCTCTCCACTTGAAGATAGGTTTTCTGCGTTAATTTTTTAAATAAGTTTTATGTAATAAAAATATATTTAACGTAAGTTTTGGAACACAGATGACACTAAGCACACAGAGTTGCACGGATTATTTTTTACTTATAAGTAAGTGAGCATTATTAAAGTAGATTTGCCTTCAGGCGAATAGCTTGATAGTCAATGTATTCACCTAAAGGCAAATCTACTTTTATTTTGTCTTATTACTTACATTAGTGTTATTTGTAAATGAACCACAAGGACACAAGTTCACTAAGAAAATTAGGAAGATTTATTTCTTCTTGTTACTTATAACTAACTTTTCATAGTTTTAGCAATGTACCTAAATAAAGCTAATGAACCTATGAGCAACAAAATTATCCACCAAATATTTGCTAAGAAAATCACAAAAGTTCCTAACATTTTGATACTGTCTGTAAACGCATCTCCCAATTTTTCAAAGAAGGTAGGAGCAAAATCTATAGACTGCGGTTCTTTGGCTACACTTTCCTGATTGGTTTTAGGATTTTGATAAATCTGTAATTTAACGGTACTATAGGCTATATCTGCACGTATAGATTGGCTGTTGAGTTGCGAGTTGCCTAACTCTTGTTGTCTATTCAACAAATTGTCTTCAGCCTGATTAGTTTCGCCTAATTTTGATGCTTTGCGGTCAATAGCACTGCCTAATCTGTTATTGTGTTGTTTGAGGCGTTGCTGTTTTTGTTGTTCTGCCCATAAAGTTAGTGTCATGTCGGTAGCCGTAATGGTGCGGTAGTCCAAAAATTCACTTAAAGTAACAAAACTTCTAAGGGCAGAGTCTAATTTATCATTAGGCACTTTTAAGGTAATGGTATTCGCAACGGTGTAAGGGGTAAGCACAATCGTAGAATCTTTACGGGTGGTGATGTACTCTACATAACCTTTTTCAGAGGCTAATTGCGTGTAACTCACGTAGCCCCCTAACTGTGCCGTCATATTTTCTATAAAAATGGTAGCTGCATACACATTTTTCACTTTGAATTTCATGTCGGCAGTGCGAATAAACATATCTTTTGCCTTGTCTTTTACTTCGGCAGCCGAAGATGACAAATAGTAAGGCGAAGTGCTTGTATCAGCAGTGGTAGTTGCGGTTGGGCTACTTGCTTGATAATCTTGTTCCTCTTTTTGCCTACTTTCTGGGGCAAATGGGGCAGAGTGTTCGGCTCTTTTACTACAAGCTACTAATTGAGCAAGAGTAATAGCTACTAAGAAAGAACGAAATGCAATGAGGGTTTTCATAAAAATGTATGTTAAGTTGTTTGATAGTAAGAGGCAAGGACGTTGGAAATTCCATAAAAGGTATTCATTTTTTTCTGTAATTAGCTTAGAAATCTTAAAAAAATAGTCAAGCCTTTGCGAAAGCCCGCAAAAAATGATATGTTTGGTTAGTAAAAATTCTACCCAAACACCTACTATCATGAGTTTACGCAAGGCTTTACAACTCAAAACCCTCTTTACGGCTGAACAAAATTTATTTGCAGACGAAAAAAAGATAGCAGCTACTAAAACGCCTGCCGAATGGATTGATTTTTTTGAAGAATTAGTAGAATTTGATGAAATAGTAGATGCAGCTTATGACAAAGTAGGCAATGCTATGATTGGCTTTGGGGTAGTAGGCGTAATTTGTTTTATTGTAGCCTTTTTCTTCCCGCCTCTTTTTATGTTTTTTTTGGTGCTACTCATGGTGTTTTTGGTGCTTTGGTCGAGGCAAAAACAACTCATAAAGTTGAACATAGAAAACCGTATGCGTCATTTTGTGTATCCTCTTATAAGGGTGTTAGCACAAGAAATGGAGGCAGACGGCATGATTCATATTGAAGCAGACTTTAAAACGGGGTTGAATCCTACTTGTCAAACGAATAATGAAAAAAAGAAAATCAATGGACGTAACATAGACAGCACGTATTATGCGTATGATGTTTTGCAGCTAACCGCCAAATTAGCCGATAAAAACGAATTGCATTTAGCTATTCACGAACAAGCCCGAATGAACAAAGTGGGCAAGTATAATGCACGAGGTAAGTACAAAACCAAGACGAAATACAAAGTAAAAACAGCCTTTGAGAGTAGTTTAGTAGTCAAAAAACAAAATTTTACATTAAAAAAAGCCTCTGCTGATGGTACAATTTCTTTGGAAGGTGGCAAAAAATTGTATGTAAAAGACAAAGGCGACAAAGTGATAGTTACGAATTTTCATCAAGTTATTAGTACAGAAACCTATCCTATCCCTACTGTTCCGCAAGTTTTAGGTACTATAGCTCCTTGTTACCAAGCCTTGCAACAAAATTAAAATAACCTCACCCCAAACCCCTCTCCATTTGGAGAGGGGCTTTTTTTGACCTTAAAAGCTCAAGATTGATGTAAAGCCTTCCCTCTCTAAGCTAAGATAGGCGAAAATAAAAAGAAATTCACCTTGTAGTAATTATTTATCTGCTACTCTATCTACCTGACTTTCAATTACATCTTGCACTTTTTTAGGCAAATTTGATAAAAAGTCATAACCCGTAGCTTTTTCTATGGCACGTACACTTACTCTGTACTCTGTCCATCTTTTTTGGGCGACACCCCTTTGGTTAGGTGTGTCTATGGCTATTACTCTTGTACTTTCGTTGATACGTTGCAAGTCATTGTTGCCCTCGTCTAAGACTACAATAATTTTCCAAATACGTGCAGGTACAACAATACCATTGCCTACTGTGCCTTTGGACTTACCATCTTTGTCTGTACCGCCTTTCCCGTACACGCCAGCTATGATATACAACTCTTTGCCATTTTCCACTAATTTACGAGCATATTCTTCTAATTGTCGCCAAACTTCTTTGTTATTATCAGATGTTTGCGGAACTATGTTGGTCATATAAAAAGTAGCTTCGTTAATAGGCACAGACTTGTCCCTGTCATCAGAAGGACACAAATGCCCTCTGTCAAAGCCACTGTTGGCATAGTCTTTAGTAACTACAGCATACCAACCCGCAGGCAGTAAGGGGTCTGCGTGGAATCCTTCACTACGAGGGGCATCACCTTTCCAACTTTTGTTTAAGTGCCAAGCTACCCAATTAGCTGTACCTCTTGATTTGTTGTAAGATAAAATGTATTCATCTCTGCTAATCAAATAGTTATCGGGGCTACTTGTATTGGTTTGTGCATTGCTGGGGTTACCCAATAATAAATGGCTGTTGTCTTTGGCAGCCACTACAGCATTGTTATTGGTCGTACTGTTGTTATTATCTGCTGGCGGTGTAGGCGTACTGTTATTACTACTTTCTCCCCAAGCAATGTCGTCGATGTTAATTCTTGCTCCCGAAGCCGAAGTATTGCGTATTTCTAACCTAACTTTACCTTTTACGCCAAAGTTTGCTGTTTTTAATTGGCTACCTAATGCACTCACAACACCTGCCTTTTTCCAAGTGCTACCGCCGTCTGTAGAAGTCCACACTTCAAAGGCTGTTTTTTTGTCCGCATCATAAGCCCCGTAGCCAATACTTACGCCATTGGCAGTAACGTCGAACTTCATGGTAATTTTTCCTCCGTCTTTCAAACGTACAGCTTTACTACCATTTTTTACATCTTTGTCGTCATTGCCTATCAAGGCATCAGATAGTTCCCATTTGCCTGTTACCAAAGAAACATTGTCGGCAGCATAGCCATTTTTAGAGCCACTTTCAAAATCTTCTTTTTGGGCTGTAGCCAACGAACAACTGAATAAGACAAACACCAATCCGTATATCAAATTAAAATGTTTAAACATAATTGCATGAGTTTAGTGCTTACGCACAGTGAGTAATTAGTTAGAAGTAGTAGCAAAAATACAATAATTAACGTAAGTTGCGTAATACCTAACTGTAGAACGGACTTTAGTCCGTTTTTTTCGCATTTAGCAACAAAAAATGCGTTTTTATAGTGAAGAACTCTTGTTTTTATGCGGAAGAAACGGACTAAATTTTGTTTTATAGGTACTACGCAACTTACATTAATTATTAAATAATCGAATTTTTTATTATTAAAAAATGGAGTAAAATAGGCTTATTTAGCTTTTATAGGAATGAATGTAAGCATATATTTCAGTTCTTTAATTTTCCGTAAGATAGGGTTTGTAAACCCTATCTTACGGAAAATATGTAGTTTTGCTTAGTTTAAATAGCTGTTGAAAACAATAACAACTGCTCGTTATTCATACTTATTTCTTTGTCAAATCGCAATCCTAATTGTTCTGCCAAACGGATAGAACGGTGGTTATCCGCAGTAATAATAGCTAATACAGTTGAAAAACCAAGTTGATTTTTACCGTAATCCATTACGGCTTTGGCTGCTTCATAAGCATACCCTTTGCCTTCATAGGCGGGTAGCAAAGCATACCCAATATCTACATGAGGCAGTTCTGCCCTTTTCACAAAACCAGCTATACCAATCGGTAACTCTTTGTCTTTCAAGATGATTACATAAAAACCAAAGCCATTTTCATAACCTTTTATGAGTCTATTTTCTAAGTAGGTAGTAGCATCTTCTTCATTTTTTACGTTTCTATCTCCAATAAACTGTAACCATGCAGGCGTATTCAGTAGTTCTAAGATGAATGGAGCATCTGTTAGTTCAAAGTTACGCAAGTAAAGGCGTTGGGTTGTTAAAATAGTTGTCATTATAGATTTGGTAGCAATCATTTGAAGATAATTAGTTTCTGCTTACTTTGCAACTATTTAATAGCGTTGCTTTTTTTAATTCATACCTTAAAAAATAATACTATGTATTTACCTACCCCTAACGAATATAGTGGTTTTTATACTAATTATATTCAAAAATCCATTCAACATGAAAACCTCTTACAAGGTTTAACCAGTGAATTTGCTACTACGCTCAATTTATTGAACAATCTTGCTGCCGAAAAACATAGCTACCGTTATGCAGAAGGCAAATGGTCTATCAAAGAACTCATTGTGCATTTGTCAGATGCAGAAAGGGTTTTTGCTTATAGAGCCTTGCGTTTTGCTCGCCAAGATAAAACTGCTTTGGCAAGTTATGATGAGAATTTGTTTGTGGCTACTTCTAAGGCTGACCAAAGAGATTTTCAAGCTATTCTCCAAGAATTTTCGGCAGTAAGAGCAGCCACCATACAGTTATTCTCCTCTTTTGATGCCATAGATTTACAACAAATAGGTACGGCTAATGACTATCAACTTTCTGTAAGAGCATTGGGCTACACCATTTTGGGACATGAATTACACCATAGACAAATTTTACAAGAAAGATATTTGTAACAGTTATCAGTGAGCAGTTATCAGTAAACAGTTTTTAGTTTGCCAAAATACTTATAAACACCTCTTTATCAACACACTATAAACTTAATAACTGATAACTATTCATTGATTACTAAAACTGTTCACTGATTACTGTTCATGCCCTTTCAAACCATACCAAGCTATATACAAATAACAAACTACAGGAATAAGGAAAGAAAGTTGCAGAGAAACGGTATCGGCTAATGCTCCTTGTATAACAGGAATGGCTGCCCCACCAAAAATAGCCGTACTCAACAAACCTGATGCTTGATTGGTGTGTTTGCCCAGACCTGCAACAGCTAAAGTAAAAATGGTAGGGAACATAATAGAGTTGAAAAAGCCAACAGCTAATAATGCGTACATACCCAAATGTCCGTCTAATAACACCGCACAAAGCACCAATAAGGCAGCTAAACCTGCATTGACAGCTAAAACGTAGCCAGCCTTTACCCTTTGTAAGACAGCCGAACCAATAAAACGACCTATCATAGCTCCACCCCAATAGTAACTTAAATAGCCACCTGCCACATCTTCTGTTAGCCCCGCATATTTTTCCATGAACAAAATTAGTAAGCTACCAATGGCAACTTCTGCCCCTACATACACAAAAATACTACCTACACCAAAACGCAAATGTTTGAAATCCCAAGCACTATCGGCTTGTGAGTTGGAGTTGTTGTCTGTTTGTACGTCTTCGGCTTGAATGGATGGTAGTTTTAAAAACCCAACAATAAGGGCAATAACAAACAAAGTACAAGCAATACCAATGTAAGGATATTTGATTTTGTCTAAATTTTCGGCTACCTGTTCGGGTGTAAGAGGTGTACCTACGGCTGCTCTAATGATTGAACCTAAGATAAGAATTTCGCCAAATTTGGGGGCTATGGTCGTACCCACAGAGTTAAAGGCTTGTGTCAAGGTCAAACGGCTTGATGCGGTTTCTGGTTTGCCCAAAATGGCTACATAAGGGTTGGCAGCCACTTGTAATAGCGTAATACCCGAAGCCAAGATAAACAAAGCCCCTAAAAACAAGGCATAAAGTTGGTGTTGGGCTGCTGGCACAAACAGCAAACAACCTACGCCTGCTGCCACAAAACCGCCAATCATGCCTCGTTTGTAGCCTACTTTTTGCACAATCATACTCGAAGGAAAAGACATGACTAAGTAGGCAGTAAAAAAGCAAAATTGGACTAACATAGACTGCGTATAATTAAGAGCAAAAGCCCCTTTTAACACAGGAATTAGTACGTCATTTAGACAGGTGATAAAACCCATCATAAAAAATAAAATCGTGAGAGATACTAAGGCAGGTGTGTAGTCTGCTTGTGGATTGGTCGTATTACTCGATATTCTGGGGGTATTTCCCGAAAAACTCGCCATATTGATAAGTGGTTTGATAAATGGTTAAAACAGATTTGAAATACATTATTTTTGACTAAATATCAAAACAGTAAAGGTATCTTTTTTGATAAACAGAAAGAATAAATGCTTGCAATCTCTTACATGGTCATTTTATACTTGTTTTTTAACAATTAAGGTAGTAACACCTTAAAAATTTAGATAAAATCTTTGCGTTTTGTTAAAATATGCACATTTTTTGTAAAATTGCATACGACACCTTACATGAGTGCGATGAACAGAATATTCTTACTAATGGTTTTGGGGCTTTGTGCCACTCATTTGCTATTAGGACAAAATAAACCTAACGCCACAAAAAGCCTTTCGCCTGTTGTACCATCTGTTACCAGCAAGCAAAGCAAAGATACTGTGCGTTTTGAGGTAGAACCTCTGAAAATTAATACAGAGTACGCCGAAATAGCCCCAATGTTTTATAAACAAAACTTTTTATACACTTTAGTTAAAACTAAAAAGGCATTTTCACACCAAGAATTGCGTTGGCACAAGTACCCCGAAGTAGTACCTTGTATTATTCCGCACCCAGACAGTGCCACACAAATAAAACCAATTTTGACTGCTACTAGCGAAACTTGGCATTTTAATACAGGCATTGCTGCACCTATTCCTAATACGGAAAAAATTATCATTACAAGAAGTTTACATAAAAAGCTCAGTTTCAAAGATTTATTTTCTAAACCAATTCCTGAAAGATTAGGACTATTTGAAGCTAATACCAACGGAGATGTATGGTTTAATCTGCAACCAGTATTTCCTTTAGATAGTTTAGACTATTCAGAAGCACACCCTACGCTGTCTGAAGATGGTAAAACTTTGTATTTTGTATCTGATATGGCAGGAGGCTATGGAGGAACGGATATTTATGTAACACACAGGAAAGAAGATGGGCATTGGTCTACTCCTATCAATTTAGGAGATAAAATTAATACACCCGATAACGAATTGTACCCTTTTGTGCATAGTGATAAAAACTTGTATTTTGCATCGAATAGAAAAGGCGGATTCGGTGGGTACGATATTTACGAGGCAATTTGGGACGGTGAGCAATTTGCAAGGGTCGTGAATATGGGGATTCCTACCAACTCCAACAAAGATGATATTTCGTTTATTGTGAATGAACCTAAAAGAATTTGCTATTTTTCCTCAAACAGAGATGGCGGAGAAGGCAGTTTTGACATTTACAAAATGAATGTAAAACTCCTGAATATTTCACGCAATTTGACAGATGGCGGAGAAAATTTGTTTGGGGTTTTGAACATCGAAATTAGTGGAAAAGTAGTGGATAGTTTGACAGGACAACCTGTAAAAAGAGCTATGGTCAAATTGCGTGATTTTAATAATGATGATATTCAAGTAGTTTTTGCCGATAACAAAGGCAATTACAAATTTAGTATCAGCAACGACAATAAATTTCAAATTGCAGCCAACCGCATAGGTTACAACAGTTCGCCAGATTATCAATTCTCTACTTATGGTTTGTCTTCGCCTACGCCTTTGAGTATCGATATTTACATGAAACCTGTTATTTATACAGTCACTTTAGATGTTTCGGTCTTTGAAACTTCGCAGACTTTAGATGCCAGCATTTTGCCCATAGTTGATGCCAAATTATTATTAAAAGAAAATACGAGTGGAAAATTGACCGAAGCCAAAACTAATGCGAATGGTACTTTCCAATTCACATTGGAACAAGGCAAAGTGTACAAATTAGTCGTAACCAAAGACGGTTATCAAAGCAGCTTGCCTTATTCTATTTCTACAGTGCAAAGACATAATGCGGAAAGGATAGAATTGAATATTTCTTTGACAAGATTAGAAACAGGTTCTCTCAAAGATTTTGTGATTAAAGCTGTGGTAAAAGACAAAGACACCAATAAAGCTATTCCTTTTGCTGCGGTGTTACTCAAGAATATTGATACCAAAGAAATCACAGAAAAAATTACAGATGACAATGGCGTAGCTTTGTTTGAAGTAGATACAACACACAGTTATTCGTTGGAAAGCATCAAGGAAAAGTACCAATTAGATAACTACGTGCATATTTTCCCAAAAGGCATGAAAACGGGTTTGGTATCTGAAACAATACTACCCATGAAACAAGTAACCTATGTGCCTGTACCCTTAGACTTTGTTTTTGAGCCTGTGTATTACCCAACAGGCAAAATGACGTTTGACAATGACATCATGAAACAGTTGGACGAAATTTACAAACTCTTGCAAAAGTACAAAAGCATTAGAATTTCTATTGTAGGGCATACAGACAACGAAGGTAGTCGAGAAAGCAATTTGATTTTATCACAAAAAAGAGCAAATGCAGCCTATAACTATTTGGTAAAGAAGGGTTTACCTAAAAATAGAGTAATTTCTGTAACGGGTGCAGGAGATGAGAAACCCGCCATAAACTGTTCGGATTGTACGACAGAACAAAATCAAAAAAATAGACGTACAGAATTGGTTATTGTGGAAAGATAATTGTAATACTGTTGTCAATCCGTTTTTTTAAGCAAGTGTTATGAGCCTAAAAAACGGCACAATCACCAATAAACACCTACAAACATGAAATATTTTTTGGCAACACTTTTTTTATACTTTGGAATTTTTGGCAGTGCAACTGTAACAGCACAATGCAATTATGAATTTCAACGCGGAAAAGCATTGAGTTACTTGCCTCGCAACTACTTTTTTACACATACACTGAAATGCAATCCTATTTCGAGTAACCAAGGTGTAAAAGCAACCTATTTAATGTTTAAAAACAGAACGTATTGCTTTACGGCAAGTAGCAAAGAAGGCGAAGCACAAGGTATGGTCGTTACGGTGTATGATGACAAACAAAACGTGATTTGCTCTAACTATAACGAAAATGAACATAAATTTTACCGAAAAATGCTTTTTCAGTGCAATAAGTCGGGTTTATACACCGTAGAAGTTAGTTTTAAAGACGCAAAAACTACTTGTGGCTACTTGGCGGTTGGGGTAAAATATTGAGTTGCTGATAGACTTAAATACAGACCTCTTGCAAAAGTATAAGGAGAATAACCTCGCAAGTGATTTAAGCACATAACTACTTAATTAAGGCTTTAATTTCTACAAAGCCTTGACTAAGTGGTAGCATACTTAGGTTGGGGGGGCTTACGTGGATTAGAGAAAATGGTTACATTCTTTAGAAAATTTTAATCTTTACGATTTGCAATTACGATTTTCTTACTAATTTGCAGCCCAAAACAAAAAGACTAACCCTACCCATGAATAAGTCATACATAAAATACTTCATTTTTACCCTCCTTACACTGTTTTTGGGCAACAAAGTGCAAGCTGATGAACCAACAGAAGGCGGGGTATTCAATCCGGGTGATATGATTATCCACCACATTTCTGATGCCCACGAATGGCATTTGTGGACAACTACAGGTGCAGACGGTAAAGAACACCATGTAAGTATTCCTTTGCCAGTGATTTTGTATTCAGAAAAAGGATTAGAGATTTTCTCATCTGCCAATTTCCACAACGACTTACAAACCTATAACGGTTACAAGTTGGAACACGAACACATCTATTTGGCAGATGCTAACGGCACTATTTTGACAGATGCCAACGGTAAAAAATTAGCTCCATTAGATTTTTCTATTACTAAAAACGTAGCAAGTATTTTTATTTCTGCCTTTTTGTTAATCACAATTTTCTCTGCGGTAGCAGGTGGTTACAAGAAAAATGCAGGCAAAGCACCTTCGGGCATTCAATCTATTTTCGAGCCTTTGATTGTGTTTGTAAGAGATGAAATAGCTATACCGAATATTGGTGAGAAAAAATACGAAAAATATTTACCTTACTTATTAACAGTATTCTTCTTTATTTGGGTAAACAACTTGTTAGGACTTATACCTACGGGTGCAAATGCCTCTGGTAACATTGCTTTCACAATGACTCTGGCAGTTTTGACAGGTGTAATCACTAATTTGTCTGGCAATTCAAGCTATTGGGGACATATTTTCTGGACACCGGGTGTCCCACTTTGGTTGCGTCCTATCATGTTGCCTGTAGAGGTGGTAGGTATTTTGACCAAGCCTTTCGCCCTAATGATACGTCTTTTCGCTAACATTACAGCAGGACACATTATCATTTTGAGTTTGATGAGTTTCATTTTCATCTTCAAAAGTGTGGCGGTAGGTGTACCTGTAAGTGCTTTCGTTGTCGTAATGACCATGATGGAGTTGTTCGTAGCAGCTTTACAAGCATTTATCTTTACATTATTATCTGCGTTATTTATTGGTGCTGCGACTGAGGAGCATCATCATGACGACCATCATTAATCTATTAAACCTAATAAGTTTTTCAAAACCTTGTTAGGTTTTGCACTAATTTGTTTTTTCTTTTTCAATTATATTTTAAATTTTACAATTATGTTATCTAACGTATTATTAGAACTTTCTGGTTCAATTACCCCAATGGGTGCAGGCATCGGTGCTGGGTTAGCCGTATTAGGTGCTGGTATGGGTATTGGTCGTATCGGTGGTAGTGCTATGGAAGGTATGGCACGCCAACCTGAAATGGCAGGCAAAATCCAAACAGGTATGTTGATTGCATCAGCTCTTATTGAAGGTGCTGCTTTGTTTGCAATCGCCGTATGTTTCTTGATTGGTAACAAATAATTTTAATATAACCCCACCCCAACCCTCCCCACTTTGGGAGGGCAAAAGGTAGGTTATGTTTACAATTTTAAAAGTACAAAAAACAAAGTCTGTTTTTGTTCGGTTAGCGGAGAGAACAGGCTTTGGAATTTTGATAAAATAAAAGAAGCAACAAAAGTAAAAAACAGTGTTATACCGAGCCAAGTCTGTGAGATGTATTCAAAAGTTTATCAATGAATTAGGAGTTTTTAGATGTAGTAAGATAGTTTTGTAAACCATCAATAAAATTTAGAGTTGTTTAGTAAACACAAAATTAGTTGGTATTATTTTTTGGAATAAAAACACTTTCAATTAACTGATTATTAACTATTTTTTTAAATTAAAAATTGTGCATTAGCACTTACAATTGTCAAGTTTTCATTTAACCCGTATCATATAAACTCAATAATACAATGGAATTAGTAACCCCTGGTATAGGGCTTATTTTCTGGACAGCCCTCACATTCAGTATTGTATTCTTCGTTTTGCGTAGTTTTGCGTGGAAGCCCATCACTACTGCCTTGAAAGAAAGAGAAGAATCTATTACTAATGCTTTGTCAGCCGCAGAAAAAGCAAAGGCAGACTTACAACAATTACAGTCAAGCAATGAAAAATTATTGCAAGAGGCTCGTAATGAAAGAGAAAGAATATTGAGAGATGCAAAATCTGCCGCTGATAAAATGGTATCAGAGGCTACAGATAAGGCATCTACAGAACGTAACCGTATTATTGCAGAAGCTCAAGAGGCTATTCGTCAAGAAAAAAATGCTGCTCTGGCAGAATTGAAAAAACAAGTAGCTGATTTGTCTATTGACATTGCCGAAAAAGTAATGCGTAAGCAATTAACGGACAAGTCTTCACAAATGGACTTAGTGCAATCTTATCTTAAAGACGTAAAAATTAACTAACCTTACATCATGTCAGAAATACAAGTTTCAGCTCGTTATGCCAAAGCCTTAATAGATTTGGCAAATGAAAGAGGGCAATTGGACGAGGTTCACAAAGATATGATGTTGTTTATTAATACTTGTGACGAAAATAGACTATTGCGTCTATTGTTATCAAATCCGATTGTAAACACCTATAAAAAGTCGCAAATTCTGCGTGAGGTATTTTCAGGGAAAATTACTGCACTTACCACTTCTTTCTTTGAAATTATTTTGAGAAAAACTCGTGAGTCTTTGCTATTTAATATTGCTGTAGAATTTGATAGACAATATGGCGAACAAAACAATTTACAAATAGCCGAAGTAATTACGGCAGTAGAATTGACAGACGACTTACGTTCTCAATTAACTGCTTTGGCAGGAAGAATAGCTGTAGGTAAAAAGATAACTCTGAAAGAATACGTAAAACCAGCAATTATTGGTGGTTTTATTCTCAAAGTAAGAGATAAACAAATAGACCAATCTATTCAAAGTCGTTTGAAAAACCTAAGAGTACAATTAACACACTAAGCATACAAAGGTGTAGTCTTTTAAAGATTACACCTTTTTTACTTTTCTTAGGGCTGCTTTTTCGTTAAAAAATGGTAATCGATTTTCCCTTCTCTTTATTTTTAACGTACTTCGCACCAAGAATAGAAAATATATCAGGGTTTGAATTGCGTTGAATAATGAAAAAATTACTCTTGTATCTCGTCTTTTGTGGCTGCACTCTCTTGTCTTTTCCGTCTATAAAGGCTCAAAATTATGATTCTTTGCAAAAAGTAGAGGAAAAAATTTTGCAAGACTCTATTAGAGCTATTGACAAAAGGCGGGCAGATTCTATGAAAATAGTGCGAAAACAACGCAAAATTCGCAAGCCTATGTCCACACCTTTACGGGCTGCTTTGCTGTCTGCTGCTTTACCTGGGGCAGGGCAAATCTATAACAAATCTTTGTGGTATGTGCGTGTGCCTATCATTTACGGGCTTGTGGGATTTTTGGCTTACAACGTAAAAATTAATCAAGATGCGTACATTGCTTTTAGAGATAATTACTTGTATTCAAGAGATGATAACCCTTTGACGGTTGTCGACTCCAAATACGCCTTGTACGATGCCAATAACCTCAAAACACAAAGAGATAGATTTTTGAGGGAACGGGACTTTAATATTATTATGTTATTGGTTGCGTATGGACTGAATATAGCCGAAGCTGCTGCTACTGCTCACCTCAAAAAATTTGATGTAAGTGATGATTTATCTCTGCAATTTAAGCCAAAATTTATGACAGACGGCAATATGGGAATGGCTGCGGGTATTTCTCTAACTTTTACTTTTAAGTAATAGATGACCATTGGCCTAAAGGCGAATATACAGTTGTTAGCCAAACAATTAACATTGTTTAAAAAGTGTTATTGTAATGTTATATTTTAGTTTCGAGATTGCTGTTTTCGTATTTGCTCCGTATTATTGTCAAGGTTTATTAACCGTTTCAACTAAACGTCATCAAATATGAAAAAAATCAGTATTTATAGCCTGTTTTTACTCGCATTATTAGGTATTTTATCGGCTTTTAGACAAGAAGATACTATTGGTGCAGGTTTAAAAGAGGCTCTTTCACAAGGCATCACAAAAGGCGTAAGTTCTGCTTCTGCCTTAGATGGTTTTTTGAAAAATCCACTGATTCGCATACCTTTTCCTTCTGAAATCAAGTTTGTAGAAGACAAACTAAGGGCTGTGGGTATGGGAGGCGAAGTGGATAGATTTGTTACTGCTATGAACAGAGGGGCAGAAAATGCAGCTAAAGATGCTTTGCCGATTTTTTTAGGAGCTATTAAAAATATTACGATTACAGACGCACTGGCATTGTTGAAAGGCGACCAAAATGCAGCTACTACGTTTTTAAAACGTACCACCTACGACCAATTAGTCGGTTTATTTAAGCCAACCGTACAAAAGTCTTTGAACCAAGTAGAGGCAACTCGATATTATGGACAAATTATGGGGAAATATAACCAGATTCCTTTTGTGCAAAAAGTAAACCCAGATTTGAATGACTATGCAACCCGTAAAGCTGTAGATGGTTTATTTGTGTTGATAGAACAAGAAGAAAAAAATATTCGCCAAAACCCTTTGGCAAGAACCACAGATTTGTTAAAAACAGTATTCAAATAAAAAAATCAGGTTGTGGTAAAAAATGTATGATAAATAACAAATTGACAATGAGTTAGTTATATTGTAAAACTTTCTAAATTTTTACAAAAATGATAACTTATCCTCATTGTCAAAACAAACATATTAATAAAAATGGTAAAAAATCCACAGGTACACAAAATTATTTGTGTCGTAATTCAACTTGTGGTAAACAGTTTCAGCTTGTCTATAAAAATCAAGGTGCTAATCCTGTAGTGAAAAATTATGTTCAAAAAGCTCTTGCAAGGAATTGTGGCATTCAAGATATAAAAATATTTTTAATGTGAGTAAACCTTACATTTTAAATACATTAATAATTTATGCAAAAAAAATAGAAATTACTCCACAAAAAGAGTATTATGAAAGTTTACAAATTGATGAATTTTGGACATATGTAGGTAACAAAAGTAACAAAGTATGGCTTTTATATGTCTATTCTGCTGAAAATCAAGAAGTTGTTAGCTATATTTTTGGGGATAGAAGTGAAAATACAGTGTGAAAGTTATATGAGAAACTCTGGAGTAAAAATATTTCAGTAGTTACTTTTTACACTGATAATTGGAAGGCATTTAAGAAAGTATTACCTAAAAAAAGCATAAAATTGGTGGGGACACCTAATCAAAAAGTACACAAAAGCTATTGAAGGTAATAATAACTATATTAGGTCACGAAACAGAAGAACTGTTAGAAAAACTTGTGGTTTTTCTAACAAAATGGAAAATCATGAAGCTGCTATGAAAATATGTATTTATTGTAAAAATTACAATTATTGTTAAAAAAAGTATCATACATTTTTTACCACTACCAAAAAATACACCTATTTTTTTAACCCTTGGCAGGGCTTTTAGCCACAGCCAAGGGTGTTATAGCTTAGTTCAGCCTTCGTACAATTTCACCTTTTACAGCATTGTATAAGCCCAAAGGTTGCATAGTTCGCCAATTTTCTATGTCTAAGTTGCCTCCAAAGTTAATGTAAGTATCGATATTGTATTTTTTCCATTCTGCTCGTACAAAATCCCTGAAATTGACGGCAGCTATCCAGCCATCTTCCACATCTTCAAACCATTCTTCATAGTAACAGTCATCTGAACCATGAAAATTGAGTACATTTTCGCCTATCAAAATAAATTGTGATATCCCTTTTTTTAACAACTTGTCAATTACATTTTGTTTTAAATACATAATATCATTTGTGATGGCATCATTCCACTCACCAAATAACTCTATAATTGCAAATTTGTGTGTGTAGTTAGCAAACAGTATTTTGATAAACAGCGTATCTGAACCGATATAGTCCCAAGAAGGGTGAATATAATAACCATAAATGTCGTAGGTGTACTGCGTATAGTTGTAAGTACGCCGATAGAACGGAGAATTAGCATCTGCTGAGGCAGTATAGAGATTCTCCCAACGGTAAAAAGGCTCAATTTCGTGCATAATAGTACAAACAAGTTTTCAGGTTAAAGGTTTTCTTTGGCTATAAACTTGTGGTATTACTTCCTACCAATTTAACCTATTCTTGTCAAGTTTCATTCATCGTTTATAAACAAAAATGTAGCTCTTTTGAAGCTACATTTTTGTTTTATTCTATAAAAAACTATTGATGTCTATATTTTACTTTTTCATGGAATACTCTGTTGGAGGTAGCCACAGTAATAACATAAACTGCATCTGGCAAGTGTTTAGTTACTAAATAAGGCTCACCAGTGTACTCAAATGAGGTTTCATATACAACTTTACCCAACATATCATGCACACTTAATACAACTTTTTCGCCTTTTTCGGCAGGTACATCTACATAAAGTTGATAACTGTCCACAGGGTTTGGATAGAGGCGTAAAGTGCCTGCTGTTTCGCCTGGTAGTTGTACCACTTCTACTTTAGATAATGAAGATTTACCGTCAATATCTATTTGTTGTAGGCGGTAGTATGACACGCCAGCCATAGGACGAGTATCTATGAATTGGTAATTGCTTACTCTTGTAGTTGTACCAGCACCTTTTACTCTGCTAATGGTTTCAAAAGTTTTACCATCTCCACTGCGTTGTACTAAGAAAGATTCATTGTTCAACTCATTAGAAGTTGCCCAATTCAGCACTACGTTTTGTTGTTGTACTTTGGCTGTAAATTGTACCCAAGTTACAGGCAATAGGGTTACGCCACCCATTGGTACAAAGTCTGTGAAAGAAATAAATCCACTTCTTTTGTAAGTGCTTGTAAACGAGCTACCAGCAAAACTCCATGCAGAAGGATAAGTACCCTTCGCTATGGTAATAGGTTCAATAGGGCAAACGATTGTACCACAGCTAAATCCTACGGGGAATAATTCTACATTATATTGTGCTGAACCTGCGAGTGTGGCAGTATTAGGCGTTAAGCTCCAGTAGCCACCTGTACATGGTTGATAGCCACAACCGCCAGAGGTCAGTGTACCTCCTGCGTCTTGGTTGCTGAAGAAACCGTCAATATAGGTTACGGCTGCTCCTAAGCCCGAAGTAATCTCCAAACGTGCATTTTGGTAGTTAATAGCATCGCCTACTGGGTAATCATAAGTACGTGCAGTATTGGCAATGGCACGTCTTAAAATTAGTCTGTTTGCATCATTCGGTATGGTAGCTATATAGCTATTTGTGTTATAGCCTGTAATACTTGCTGCTGCATTATTGGTTACGTTCACATAACGGAAACCTGCTGCACCACCTCTTTGGAAACGACCACTTGTTAATGTTAGCACATTAGATACTGTAAGGTCATTATTTAAGAAAATTGTACTTACGGGACTTTGGTTAGCTGTTACATTGTAAAACGTACAAGCTGCTACGCTGGCTGCATTCACAAAAGTTTGTGCTGCTCCACCATTAAATACAACGGTGCTATTATTGGCTGTGAATGTACCATTTGCATTGTTGGTAAAGTTACGGGCAACTTGTATAGTTCTACTATTGCCATTGACTGTGCCTAATGTAATTGTAAAATCTCTTGCAATAGTAACATTATTGTCGAAACGAAGCACTTGGGCAGCCGTTGTTTTATTGACAATAATAGAAGAAAAACTACCTGTGCCTGATAAATTACCACTAACAATTTGTGGATTATATGAACTTGTAAATGTAATTGTTGAAGTAATATCTGGAGTTAATGTACCATTATTTGTCCAATTACCACATACATTGAGGTTTCTATTTGCATTCATGGTTAGAGATGCTCCTGCATCAATAGTTACACTTCTGGCAGTAGCTCCATCTGCATTGATAACGGGATATACACGACCAGTAGGAATAACAGGAATTGTTACATCATCAGTACAAGTTGGAGCAGAACAAGTACCCCAGTTATCTGCATTGAACCAGTCACTGGTAATACCTCTCCAAATAAACACCTCACCGGGTGGGTAAGAAACAGGGTCAGTACATTCATAGAATTGAATATCATCAATCGTGATGTCATTACCTCCTGCAAAAACGCCTATATTACGGATAGCAATGCTTACATTCGTATTACTACCACTGTTCCACTGTACTGAATATTTAGCCCAATTACAAGCCTCTACCCCGGGATTATCTATGTTTGCACCAATTTGATAACAGTTAAACAAAGTAGCAAAAGCTAATGAGCCTGCATTAAGGTTGATAGCATTGAAAGTTAATACATAGTTTCTATTAGGATTTACAGCAACATTTTGTTGCCAAATGTTAATAGAACCACCTGTAGCTCCGTTACCCACTAAACAATAACCACCAGAACCACCTATAACTTTTGAGCCGTGCATAAACCTGTAGTCCGAACCTGCTGCAACTGCTGCTGTAAAGGCTGGTGATACAGTTAATCTTTGAGCTCCTACATTTACTGCTGTAATTAAACTTCTTTGACGAGGCACAGCTCCTACATAAACTACACTACCTACTAAATCTGCCGTAAAATTTGTCCCTGTCCCTCTTACTATATTCAAAGAACCAGCTTGGACTTCTATTGTACCAGTACGAGCAACAGTAGCAGAGCCTGGAGCAGAGTTTACATTGGTTGTTGGAAAAGCTGAGTTACAGAAATTAGTATGATAATCTGCAGGGTTAAAACCAACAGCATAAGTTGTTTCTGGATACATAGAGCAAGGGCGTGTAGCACTACCACCACCGTTACAATCTACAGTAGCTGCGGCTTCTACTCCAGTAGTTGGATTACCATATTGTGTTGCAAAACCCCAATTTACAGCAGGTACAATATGCCCTGCGGGAGGAGTTCCTGCATAAGCCACAGGTGGTAACAGACTAAAATCGCCATTGGTTATTAAATTAGTGGTTACACTACAGTTTACAGAAATCTGTACGGCATCAGAAAAAGATTCTCCACAGGCAGAAGTCAAAATACAAAATACATAATAGGTATTACTTACTGTTGTGAGTGGAGGGGCAGGTGTATAAGTAGCCGAAGTAGCTCCAGTTATATTATTCACTACTGATGAACCTAATACCCTATATGCCCATTGATAGGACGTAGGAATAGGTGAAGGTGCTCCACCGCTGAAATTAGTGATAGATAGGGCTGCTCCTGTACCACCAACTGGCAATGTTTGGGGCAAAGTAGGCGAAGTACGATAACCATTAATCGCAATATTAGTACCATTGTCAGCTCCTACAAAACCTGCATTAAATGGCGTTTCATTGGTGATGATTCGCATACGAAACCCTGCTCCTTGTGTGTTGGCAGGAATTGCACAAGGAATTGTACCAGCAATAGCTGTACTTACAATAGAACCTATGGTGATGGGGGCTGCAAAACTACCCGCAGCATTTGAAAGTTGCACACTAATAGTTGTGCCACTGTTAAAATGGGTATCGTTGCCTGCCGAAGTAGGTAAACTATAATTGACATTAAAGACCGCAGAAGGTGCTGTGAGTGAAGTACAATAAGTTCCACTTAAACCACTGATAATGGGTGTAGTAATAGGGTTGATTTCCAAATTACTCAATGTGATAGTACCTGTACCTGCTGTATATAAGATTTTTATATCTGTAGGAGCTAAACCTGCGGTGGTTAGAGCTATGTCATCTGCAAACAAGGCATTCCCACGCCAAATATCAACGGAGTTAGCGGCTACAGTCGTTCCCACAGCGTTGTTAGGTGCTTTGTAGGTAATGGCAGCACCTGTGGCATTAATTACAGCTACATAGTTTTGTGTACCACCATTAGAGCCAGAGTTGGCTGCTCCTGCTACTAAAGTATGGTTATTATTATTGGTATCCACTAATAAACTTGCAGTTGTATTCGCATTCGAAGGCGTAGAAGTATCATCTGTAAAGTTTTGCCCAAAAACAATCCTTGCTGCACTACCCTGATTAGAAGAACCTGTACTAGCCAATGAAAACTGTACCATCACAGCATTACTTGTGGCAGGGCTTGTATTGGTCTGCAAGTCTGTTGTGCGTACACTATAAAGAGTGCCACCAGCTCTTGTGAGGGCTATGTTATTGGTAGGGGTATTTTGGGCTAAGTTGCCAGCTGTTGCGTCTGCACTTGTAGCATTCATACGCCAAGCTGCAAATCTGGTTGTATTAAAGCCTATAAAATAAGGAGGTACAATAGCTGCTGCGTTTACTAACTTGCCATTAGGTCGTATATCTATATTGTTATCTACCAAAAGTTGAGGAATACTATTTGTATAGACATCTAAAACCCTAACCATTGGTAACGTATAGGTAGTAGCCGTACCATTAATATTTCTATTATTTCCCTGAAAAATGTAAGCTGCTGTGGCTACAGAGCCACCTAAAATAGTGGCAGAAGCATTAACTGTAAAGTCATGTCCAATATAAAATTCTTCATTCCCAGAGTTATTCCAGTTACCATTAACGATAATGGCATTGTTAAAAGTTTTATTACCTACTGTAGAAGCAAAATCAACACTTGCACCCGCATTCACAGTGGTACTTCCTGTTACTGTTATTGTACCTTGCCCTATGGTATTTGTACCTGTGGCTAAATTTAATGTTCCGCCAATCGTATAGATACCTGCATTTGTTCCATTAATTGTACCACCATTCATTGTTACATTTTGCAAAGAAGTAGTACCTGTGGCACTATTGTCTAATAGTAAGCCGTTAATGGTTGTATTGCCCGCAATAGTGAAGTTAAAGGTGCTTACTTGCAATGAAGTTGCGTTATCTATGAGCAACGTTTCAGCAGCAGAGGTATTTTGACCTAATGTTTTTACACCACCACCCGTAATAATCAAGTTTCTATAAGTTATTGCACCATTAGGCGGCGTGGGGATATTATAACTATTATTACTTGTAAACTCTACGGTGCTACCTGCTGTTGTGATGTGTGTATTAGTGGTTACCGAAGGGTAAGTGGGCGTACCACTTGTAGCTGCTAAACTTAATGTACCACCACCAGACAGAGTTGTAAAAGTATGTCCTGTGGTAGTCCCTAAATTCAAACGACCCCCCGTATTAATAGTAACAGAAGGAGCTATGGCACCATTCAGTGTTGTATTCACTGTATGTCCATTTAAAATTACTCTTGCTGTAGTAGGGCAGATAGTAGGAGTCATATAAGTAAGTCCAGTTGGGTCTGATGTCCAATTAGCATTATTTTCCCCAGTTACAACCACCGCCTGCACAGTTTCCATTAAAAGAGTACACTACAGGCGAAACAACAGAGGCAGAGGTTCTAAAGCCAATATTTATGAATGCACTTCCTCCTGCTGTACTATGTATAAAAGTTACCTTCGTACCATTTAAAATTGGAACACCCACAATAGTTACTTGGAAATAATTACTTGTTTGGTTAGACCTTGCTATATAGTAGTAGTCATTGGGGGTCTTGTGAAGGTAAACAAGCATAACCCGCAGCAGCAAAATCAAATGTAATGGCATACTGTTGCGAACCAGTAGATTCCAGCCAATAATCACGACCCAAATTATGTGTAAAAGTGGGTGCTAAACCAGCCATAAAGTTTGTAGTAGCAGCTACAGGTGTGTTATTATGACCTATGAATGTACATTTAGGTGCACCCGCAGTAGTTAAACTTCCTATATCTTCTGTTAAATTAACTGCTCCATCTGGCGTACTACTGTTGCTTTGTTTTTCGCCAGTATTTAGCCCCATAATCCCAATTACATCATAGTTAAAACCAGTTGCTCCGACTGTATTTGCATTAGAAAAGTAATCATTTGCTCCTAAACTTCGTCCAAACTTAGCTCCTAAATGGTTTTCTACTACTAATCTTTGAGCAGCATTAAGAGCTACGCCATTAAAGATTATAGCATCACCTAAGTCTGCATTAAAATAATCTCCACCATTGATACGCCCAAATTGCGGAGTAGTAAAATTAACACCTGTTGCATTACCTGTAGCTGTGCTTATTTGTGTAGCATCTCTAAATACAGTTAATCTCCTGTTACCGCCATTCAAATCTCCTATTGCACTGACTATGGTAGAGGCAGAGGCGTTTAAAGTATAACCACCAATAGCTGGATTGTTATTCCAAAATTCTACGGAATTATTATTTCCAGCAGGTGGTACATTAGCACCTCCACTACCATCATTGTAAAAACGAAACGTATTAGCATTAAAAGGTGCAGAGTCGAACAGACCTTTGGGATTAGTTTGTGTGGCACTACTATTTGTTACAGCAAAAAACGAAATGGGCAAAGCATTAGTAGAATTTAAGCCAGCTCCCATTTGCATAAATTGGCTTGTACCATTGAAACGCAAAATAGGTCTGCCATTGATAACATTAGTAGTAAAAACAGGTTGGTTTGCAACAGTAGCCTGAGTAAAATTATTACCATTACCCGATTGGTCTGTCCATGCACTTACGCCTGTAGCATTTGTACCGGGAGTTACGCCTATATCACTCCGTAACCACAAAGCTACACGAGGCTGACCACCTGCACCTGTAGCATTCCCTACACCTCCCGGTCCTGTTTGTGCTAAGAGGGGGGAACTAAGCAGCAAAACGGAAAGAGCTGCAAAGTTTTTAAAACGCATTAGTTGAGTTCCTATCATATACTTGCTATAAAATTATTAGACAAAATAATTAGAGAATGGTGTAATACTTACACAAAGAGGTGTTAGTAAGAAGGCGAGTGATTAGCTACACAAAATACGAATATTGTAAATGAAACGCAACAACCGTACTGAAAATTATTTTTATGACCTTGCAAAGCTATGAAAATATACGATTTTCAAAAAAATATTACATATTTTTTATTTCATTTTTACCTGTTTTAAAACCTACAACTATTTTTCTGACACAAACCTAATAATCAAAAAAAATCGTACTTTCGTATTTACAACTACCATTTCGTTGTCTTGGTCATCAAAAGAAAACTTCTTAGAGCATGGCTCATTACTAAAAAAATCCTCTACGTAAAAAGTGTAATTTTACGGGTACTACTGCTATTGTTAGCTATTTTAGTTATCGCCCTACAATCTACCCACGTACAAACGTGGCTGGGGCGAATAGCTACAGACAAATTATCAGTTGCTCTTAACTTCCCTATTAGTGTAAAACAAATAGAAATACAATGGCTCGACCAAATAAAACTCAAAAAAGTACAAATATTAGACAGACAAAATAATAATATGATTTTTGTAGATGGTCTTACTTTAAACTACCATTTGCAAAAATTATTACAAGAAGGAAATATTTTTGTAGAATACGCCGAGTTAGACAGTGCCAATGTAAACCTCATAGATTTGCCTGATAGTTTGGGCGGTATGAACATAGACCAATTCATTGAGGCAATAGATAATAGCCCTGCCGATACTACTAAAAAGACAAATAAAGGGATGCAGGTTATTGTGGGGGAGATAGACTTGCGAAGGTCGTTTTTTAGTTTTCATAAACCATATGCGGATAGCCTCAAAGGGCAATTTGACTACAACCACTTCGCCCTCAAAGACTTACAGGCAAAAGTAAAGCATCTCACGATTGTTAGAGATACGGTCATGATGAATATGCAGCAGCTGCGCGGCGAGGAAACTAATACAAAATTGCCCATCAAAGAAATCACTACGTTTTTTAGGTACTGTCGTAGTGGATTAGAGTTTCAGGGTCTAAAGGCACACATTGGCGAAAGTATCATCAGAGATACTCTCACGTTTCAGTTCAAAAGACCTGCCGAAATGGGGGACTTCAACAATAAAGTGAAAATTTATGCCCACTTAGATTCTTCTATTATTCGGTTCAAAGACCTTGCTGTATTCGTACCAAGTGTAGGAAAGTACAAAGAAACTCTCGTGATTTCGGGTAAACTAAAAGGAAAAGTTACAAAATTCAGAATAGAACAAATGGATTTGTCTTTTGGCAAATCCAGCAGAGTGATAGGCAAGTACAACATGGAGGGCTTTCCGAACTTAGAAGAAAGTTTTGTGGACATAGACCTCAAAAAGTCAGCCGTACACATAGACGATATTCGACAATATTTGCCGAATGAAGACACTTATCGCCGATTGAATAAGTTTGGAAAGTTCCGATTTGATGCACGTTTTACAGGCTTTTTTACAGACTTTGTTACGTTTGGCAAATTTAATACGGATTTAGGGTTTATTGATGCAGATATTAACATTAAGACGAAAAATAATTATTACAAAGGAAATATTATTACAAAAGAATTTAATTTAGGAACATTTTTAAATATTCCTGATTTAGTACAAAAAATAGACCTTTCTGGAAGTATTGTAGGTAATAACTATACAACAGAAGATGCTCATTTTAAGTTAAATGCGACTATTGCTAAACTTGGTTTCAAACAATACAACTATAAAAATATTAGGGTCAATGCAAATTTAGAACATAAGTTTTTTGAGGGAGATGTAAGTATAAAAGATACAAATTTTGTGTTTGATGGGCATGGGGAGATTAATTTGAAAGACAGCACCCTGAATTTTCAAGCCAATTTAGATTCGGCATTTTTGCACAAAATTAATTGGGTGAGAGAAAAAGACTATTTGTTTGTGCGGGGCAAATCACACCTTAATTTTGCAGGGCTGGACTGGGACAAATTGGAAGGAACTATAGATTTACAAGAGGCTTTTGTGCAGTATAACAAAGAAAGTTTGCCTCTCAAAAAACTATTTATTCGTTCTCATAAAGAAGACAAAACAAGAGATTTTGATTTGGTTTGTGATTATTTTGACTTCAGAGCAGATGGCGAATTCGAATTAACTCGGTTCTTTAATGATGTAAAAGCTTTGGCAGAAGAATACCGCCTACACTTTGAAAATAACAAAAAGAATTTAGATGACTATTACATACAGAAAAAGAATTTTTCAGACTTTGCCTTAGATGCAAAATTATCTTACCAACTGAAATATGACTTACTTCTCAAAGATATTACGCCTGTGGCAAGGCTATTTGATAAGAAAATTTATGTATCTAAAAAATCACATATCAAAGGCTTTTTCAATAGTGATTATGAAAAGAAATTCTTTTTAGATGGTTACATAGACAGTCTGTTTTATGGCGAATACAGATTTTATGATAATAATTTCAACCTCTCGACCTACAAAGCCGAAGATGAACGTAAGGTATTCTTAGAAGCAAATATTTTATCGGAAAAACAAAAAATTAGCAATGTATTCTTAACGGAAAAATTCAATATTAGTGCCGATTGGGACGACCATAAAATTCACTTCAGTTCATTCATCAAAGAACAAGGGACTATTAACAAAGCCGACTTGCAGGGCAGCTTAGAGTTTACAGGCAACCGAAGCTATGAACTCAAAGTACACCCTTCGGAGATAGTGGCTATGTATGAAACTTGGTGTAATTTTGATACGCTGCAAGTGAATATAGACAAGCAAGATATTGATTTTCATACCATACATTTCGAGAATGGCAACAAAAAAGTATGGGTGATTGGGCAGATTTCAGAAGATTTGCAAAAATACTTACAGCTCAAAGTTCGCAATTTTGACCTAAATTTATTCAGTCCTTACATTGGAAAAGCCTTAGCTGGCAGTATCAATGGCGAGGCTTTTCTGCGAAATTTGTACCATACACCTATGGTAGAGGGCGAAATAGATGTGTTGAATATCAGTATGGACAAAGTGCAATATGGAAACCTGCACATCAATTCAGCATGGCAGGACACAGAGCAAAGGTTGGCTATTCATGCTAAATTACAAACCCCAGACCATTTTGAGTATGACGAGCCACTGTTAAAAATAGATGGATTTTATAACGTAAAAAATAAAGTAAGTCCTTTAGAACTGAATGCTGAACTGCGAAAAACACCTGTGAAATTAATAGAACCGTTTTTATCGGCAGTAGCTACTGAATTTGAGGGCATAGCCACAGGCGACATTGCTATTACAGGGAAACCAGCCTATCCGCAACTACAGGGGGAGATTTTTGTGAGTGATGGCAAGTTCAAAGTCAATTATTTGAATACCTATTACCGTTTTCACGATTTTATTTACCTCGAACCCGACCATATCGGCATGAAACAGCTCAAACTGCTTGATGTCAATAATAATAGGGCTATTGTCAATGGCGGTATTTACCATGACGGTTTCCGTAACTTCTTGATGCAGTTGAGTTTAGATTTTTACAAGTTTCAAGTCCTCAATACGCAAATGACAGACGAGGCTCTGTATTTCGGTACGGCGTATGGCACAGGAAAATTAGATATTTTAGGGACAACAGACAATTTGGAGATAAACGTAACGGGACGTACCGAAGAAGGCACAAAACTGTATTTTGCTATGGACAGTTACAGTGGTGTACAAGAAAAAGAGTTTATTCGGTTTGTAGATTTCAAAAAAGATAGTTTACTCTTGAATAAAACCAAAAAGGTAGATTTATCGGGCATCAAACTCAATTTTAATTTAGAATTAACGCCTGATGCCTACGGAGAAATTATTTTTGACAAAAGGTCTGGCGATATTATTCGAGGCAATACGTTGGGTAAAATCAATATGTTGATAGACACCAAAGGAGATTTTAAGATGTATGGAGATGTGGAGTTTGTGCGGGGGAAATACACTTTCACTTTTTTGAATGTTGTGAGCAAAGAGTTTGATATTTTGCAAGGTAGTCGTGTGGGGTGGACAGGCGACCCTTTGGGTGGACAATTAGATGTGAAAGCAGCTTATAAATTGCGTACTTCGCTTGCTCCTATCATGTTATTAACGGATAGTGCCTCAAGAAATCTGCCCGAAGTGCGGAGGGCTTACCCAGTCAAAGTGGATATGAGTGTGCGAGGGGCTTTGTTTTCGCCTGAAATCAAATTTGATATAGATATGGCAGAATACCCCGCTATGATTAGTGCTGGCGGTGTGGCTATTCCTCTGGAAACCTATGTGCAGGCTTTTAAAGCAAAAATTGCTGCGAATGAACAAGAATTAACTCGGCAAGTATTTAGTTTGATGGTACTGAACCGTTTATCTTCAGAAAATGCCTTTGCAAGTGCCAATGGACAAGCCGTAACAAGTAGTGTGAGTGAGTTACTCACCAACCAACTGAGCCATTGGATGTCGCAGGTTGATGAAAATTTGCAGATAGACCTCAACCTCAACGGTTTGACTGCCGATGCCCTCAATACGTTTCAGATGCGGGTGTCGTATTCTCTACTGAATGGACGTATGCGGATTACGCGCAGTGGTGGTTTTACATCTGTGAATAATCGGGCAAGTGCTACAGCAGTGATTGGCGACTGGACAGTGGAGTATTTACTAACACAAGACGCAAAACTACGGGTAAAAGCCTACTACAAAAGTGTAACAAATACTTTTAGTACAGACCTCAACAATATTGGGGCTTCGGGCATGGGTATGTCTTATACGCATAGTTTCAGTAGATTTTCAGAACTTTTGCCTCGTCTTCGCAAATCTAAACGCCTTAAAAAAGATAGTAAGGTGATAGAGTATAGAGATGATGAGATTAGGTGAGAATTTACGAATAAATTTAGCCCCCACCCCAGCCCTCCCCCGCAGGCGAGGGAGCTTGAAAACCAATTAGTTACAAACTCCCCACCCTATGGGGAGCAGCTGAGTTGGAAGGGTGAGAGTAGGGCGAAACTTACACTAAATCAACTATTGTGCAGTAATACAGTTATATTTTACAATCATGAAAGACAAAGTAGTCATTATTACAGGTGGCAGTTCGGGCATTGGAAAAGCCTTAGCCGAAGTTTTTGGGCAGGAAGGGGCTAAAATTGTGATAACAGGCAGAGATATGCAAGCCCTACAACAAGCCCAACAAGCATTAGAACAAAAAGGAATTACTGTTTTGGCGGTGCAAGGAGATGTAAGCAAAGAAGCAGATACGCAACGCATGGCAGCCGAAACAGTCAAACAATTTGGGAAAATAGATGTATTGATTAACAATGCAGGCATTTCTATGCGTGCTTTGTTCAATGAATTGGACTTGGGCGTAATTCACAAGGTCATGGACATCAACTTTTTTGGGGCTGTCAATGCAACAAAGGCTTGTTTGCCACATATTTTAGCAAGCAAGGGGTCTATTGTAGGCATATCGTCTATAGCTGGTTACAGAGGTTTACCTGCCCGCACAGGCTACTCCGCCTCAAAATTTGCTTTGCAAGGCTTCTTAGAGGCTTTACGCACCGAGTTGTTACACACAGGCGTACATATTCTCACAGCTTGCCCCGGGTTTACGGCTTCGGCTATTCGCCAAAAGGCTTTGTCCAAAGATGGTTCGGCACAAGGAGAATCGCCAAGAGATGAAGCCGAAATGATGACTGCCGAAGAGTGTGCAAGACACATTTACAAAGCTGTAGTCCAACGAAAAATTATTCTTACCCTCACGACACAAGGCAAATTGACTGTATTTCTGAACAAATGGTTTCCTCGTTTCATGGACAAAATGGTGTTCAATGCCTTAGCCAAAGAAGCAGATTCGCCACTGAAAAAGCCTAACAGTTAATCATGGACTACACGATTTTGTTGGCTTCGCTGGCAGCCTTGTTAGCTGGTTTTATTGATGCGGTAGTAGGAGGCGGAGGCTTGGTACAAGTCCCGTCTTTGTTTATTTTGTATCCTCATTTTGTAGTGCCACAAGTCATAGGCACAAACAGATTTGCGTCTTTTATGGGAACTTCGGTAGCTGCCTACCAATACGCCAAAAAAGTAACCATGCCTTGGAAAGTTATTTTGGCTACAGGCATAGGAGCTGCAATTTGTTCGTATTTGGGGGCTACAGTGTCGAGTTTACTCCCTGCCAATGTCCTAAAACCCATTATGTTAGTGGTAATGATAGGCATTGCAGCTTATACCTACAAAAATAAAAATTTTGGACAAACAGATAATCTACAATTTAACCCTACACAGCTGTTAATTTATGGAGCTTTGGTTGGAATGTGTTTAGGTTTTTACAATGGTTTTATAGGACCGGGTACGGGTAGTTTATTGGTATTTGCCTTTGTGAGTGTTTTGGGCTACAGTTTACTCAATGCTTCGGGAATAGCCAAAGTAATCAATGTAGTAGCAGATGTTTCTTCCTTGATTTTCTTCATAGCAGGGGGCTACGTACAATATGAAATAGCAATTCCTATGATGATTTGCAATATGTTGGGGTCTTATTTTGGCAGCCGAATGGCTATTCTCAAAGGCAGTGTTTTTATTCGCATGATGTTTATTGGGGTCATTGGTTTGTTAATTCTGCGGTTTGGGTATGATGTACTGAAGCCTTTGTGGGTAACATCTCACCACTAACTACTCCTACTTCTCAAAAGTATGGTATGGGTTAAGGAGAATTGATAGGGTAAAAATTCGTTGTTATTAGCAGAATAATTGCCTATGAATTACCTTTATCGTCTAGCGGAAGTATAACCGCAAATCTGGAGATTTGCTATAAAAAAGGTCTTAGAGTACGCTGACACTAACTCTAAGACCAATAAAATAGAAAACTACGGATAACGGGGAGTAGTAAGAAAATATGCAGATAACTACAAAGTTGATAATACATTATAAAAATTCTTAGAGGAGAATAACATTTTACAATAAAGATAAAAATAGAATTATTTATTTTGAAAGTATGTTTCAATGTTTAGTTGATACTTATCAAAATCTTCTTTAAATCCTTTTAATTTACGAATATCAGATATTAAATTCGAGTACTTTGCTGATAATGCACTATATTTTTCCTTTATAGCTTTAAATTCAGGAAATTTTTTGTTTGCTTCATTTTCCAAAATAGTTTGTGGGTATTTTTTTAGTTTATTAATTTCATTTATCCGTTGTTTCCAACGCCACAGACTAATTAAATTTTTATTATAGTTTACCTTGCGATTTTGCTGTAAAATAGAAGGAACACCAATAAATGGTGTTATTTCTATTTTATATTTGTCTATTTTTTCTTGATACTCGTTATAAATTGCTTTTGCTTGTTCATAAATTGGCGTTAATATTTCTAATTCTTTTTCGAGAGATGACAACTCTGCATTAAGTTTATCTATTTCTTTTTTTAAGATTGGTAATACTTTCTTATTGCAGTCTTCTATCCTACAAATAAAAGTTTTCATCGTTGCAATGTCTTTAAAACTTGCAATGCTATTGATAAATTTTAAAGCACCAGATATTTTTTCACCACGATACTTTAATAATTCTCTGCTATCTTTAAATTCTAACTTTCTTTTAGAATTATTTTGACTCACAACAAAAATCTCTTTACGTTCTATTACTTCAAAACTACTATTAGTTAGAATATCCTCTAAACCAACTACCATTTTTTCACATTCTCCAATAATATATTTTGAAATAAAGTCTGAAGAGTTTGCAACAGAAAGATTGTAGGCTTCTTTTGTGTATTCCATTGCATTTAGCCAAGAAGTATTGTCTAAACAAAAACTTTCTGAATAGTTTATAACTTCTCTATAACCAGCAAAATAATAGGTAATCCATTCAGAGTATGGAATAATTTCAATATTCTTATAAGTCATTATGAGGAAAAAATACGAAGCAGAACCATAACCAAAATTTGTTTCAAATTTGAATAAAAAATCAGTTCCAGCTTTAAAATTGACTGTATTATATCCTGTTTTCCTATGTGAATAGGCAACAATTAACCCTTTATTAATATCTTGTTGTGCTTTGAGATAAGTTTTTTCAAGTAAATAAGCAGTTAATCGTAATTTAAATCTGTCTAAAATTTGGGTTTTAAATTTTAAGAGTTCTTCTTTCTCCCTATTAATAGACCAACCCCACGACCTAACTCTATTTTTAATATCTTCCCCCTCTTTCAGGCATTCTTCTATACTTAATGCCCCAAGTTCAGCCCAAGCATTGCCAAAACTTCTACAGTAAGAATGATATGACCTCGTTAAAACACAATATTTATTCCCCCATACATCTGTTTGTGTGTAATCAGTTTCCAACTCTTGTGCTTTTAATACATCTGCAACAGTATAAATAGCATTTTCATACTTTTTGACAAATGAGTTAAATTTGTCCTCTAAAATATCTTTTTCGAGTGGTAGGTAATCTACAACTAATTTGCTATCAGTTGCAAACTTTAATGTGCATAAAACATTTTCATTTATCTTTATTTCAGTAGGGTTTGTCATATTTTTTAGCAAAGTATTTTGAATGTTTTTTAAATATCTAAACTATTCATATCTTGCACAAGACAGTGTAACTACTATTTTTCAACACTACTACTACCAATTATGCTCAATATAGGCGAAAAACTAAGAGAATTTAGAACCCGTAAAGGCTTGACACAAGAAAATGTAGCTGAACTATTAGAAATGTCAGTAGGCAATTATGCACACATAGAACAAGGTAAAACAAAAGTTACAATACAAAAATTACAAGAAATAGCTGAAAAGTTGCAAACAGATATTTTTGAATTATTGACACTTGGCGAAAAAAACACCTTTTATATTCAAGAAAATAAAGACAATAGCCAAAACGCATACATTATTCAAAACTCCCTTCCATCTGACTATCAAAAGGTTATTGCTACCAACAAAGACCTCGCCCACAGTTTAGACAAATCTCAACAAGAAGTAAGTTTTCTGAAAGAAAAAATCACCTTGTTA
Organism: Cytophagales bacterium; assembly: GCA_947457925.1. Taxonomy (GTDB): domain Bacteria; phylum Bacteroidota; class Bacteroidia; order Cytophagales; family Thermoflexibacteraceae; genus JAAFKA01. Next base: position 46,268 of record CANGYA010000009.1, read on the forward strand.
GAAGCCACCATTACAGACCTGCGAAATACGCTAGCAGTGTTGCAAAAAGGGAAATAAAATATGAAACTACCAAAATATGACATCATAGCCCTCCCGTTATCCGTAGAGTTAGTGTAACGTACTCTACGGACTTTTTTATAGCAAATCTTCAGATTTGCGTTTGCATTTTTTTTAAAGATACAGAGAGGAAAAGCTAACCAATTTGTAAATGATGATTTTGGGTAATGGCTCAATGCCTAAGAAAACTATAACCACAAATCTGGAGATTTGCTATAAAAAAGTGCGGAGAGAACGGCTGAAGACTAACTCTACGGACAACACAAGACTAAGAATAACAGGGTGGGTAACATCATAGATAATTTTATTTGGCTGTGGTAATATTATTTAACTTTTTGATAATCAATTATTTAAGGGAACACAGATGACACTGATTAGACAGATATTCACTGTTTTTAGTTTATTTGTGATTATCTGCCAAATCTGTGTTATCGGTGTTCCAATATGACACTATACAAAAGCAACGAAACAACTCCTATCTAAAAATTCTGCACCATCAAAAAATACAAAGGCATACCTACCGTAATGTTAATAGGGAAAGTAACCGCCAAAGCCATAGGCAAATACAACCCAGGGTTAGCTTGTGGCACTGTGATTTTCATAGCAGCAGGCACAGCAATATAAGAAGCACTTGCAGCCAAAACCGCAAAAATAAATCTATTGGTAATGTCTGTTGTTACCACCGAACTCAAAACAGCGAAAATGCAACCGTTTAACAAGGGAATAAAGGCTGCAAAAACGAAAGGGAATAGCCCAAAAGAAAAGAAAGATTTAAGTTTTTTACCACTCACAATGCCCATATCTAAGAGGAAAATAGCCAAAAAACCTTTGAATAAGTCATTCGTAAAGGGTTTAATGCCTTCGGCTTGTTTCGGATTTGCCAACAAACCTATCAATAAGCTACCCAAAATTAACAAAACACTGCCGTTGGTTAATGAATGTTTGATGACTGAAGGAATGTCTATTTTAGTGCTGTTTTCGTCTTTGTTGAACAATGAAATTAAAACCAAACCTACAATAATTGCAGGAGATTCCATCAAAGCCATAATAGCTACCATGTGTCCACGCAAACTCAACTGTTGCGAATCTAAGTAAGAAACCGCCGTTACAAAAGTTACCGCACTTACAGAACCGTAGGCAGCAGCTATAGCCCCTGCATCAAAAATGGATAGTTTTTTCTTTAAAATAAAAAAAGTGTATAGCGGAATCAATACAGAAATACTAATACCAAACAACATAGACCAAGCTATTTCTGCTGTAAAAGTTTCGTGTGATAACTCTTGTCCACCTTTAAAACCAATAGAAAACAAGAGATAGAGAGAAATAAATTTTGAGGAATTAGGCGGAATTTCTAAATCACTTTTTAGACAAACAGCTAGAATACCCAAAACAAAAAACAAGAGGGCAGGATTTGTTAGATTTTCAATAAGTAGATTAAAATTCATTGGTTCTTTGAGATTTTTAAGGGTGCAAAGCTGTGTATTTTAATTCATAATTTTTTATTTATATTTGTAATACAAATCATTAAAATTATTTATGAATTATACCCTTAATCAGCTACAGATTTTCTTGAAGATAGTGCAAACGCAAAGTGTAACGAAGGCATCAGAAGAATTGCACCTAACGCAGCCTGCCGTTTCTATTCAGCTCAAAAACTTTCAAGACCAATTTGAAATACCTTTGACAGAGGTGGTGGGAAGGAAAATTTTTATCACAGATTTTGGGAGAGAAATAGCCGAAGCTGCCGAAAATATTATTAACCAAGTCTATGCAATTAACTATAAAACCTTGTCTTACAAAGGTTTACTAACAGGAAAACTAAGACTTTCGGTAGTTTCTACAGGCAAATATGTGATGCCTTATTTTTTGTCTGACTTTATGAAGCAACATACAGGCGTAGAACTATTGATGGACGTTACGAACAAAAACAAAGTTGTAGAAAGTTTAGAAAATAATGAAGTTGATTTTACCCTTGTGTCCATTTTGCCTAGCAAGCTGAATGTGCATCAATTAGATTTGCTCCAAAATAAATTGTATTTAGTAGGCAATACCGACACAAAATTTCCACAAGAACCCGCCACCATAGATATTTTCAAAGAATTACCCTTGATTTTCAGAGAAAAAGGTTCGGGAACAAGGCAAACAATGGAAAGTTTTATTGAACAAAACAGCATTTCTGTCCTCAAAAAAATGGAACTCACCACCAACGAAGCCGTCAAGCAAGCTGTATTGGCAGGCTTAGGTTATTCTATTATGCCACTCATAGGCATAAAAAGTGAATTACAAAACAATGAATTGCAAATTATTCCGGTAAAAGGCTTACCTATCAAAACTACTTGGAGTTTGATTTGGCTAAAAGGTAAAAATCACTCACCTGTTTGCCTTGCTTTTTTAGAGTATTTGAACAAAGAAAAAGAGGCTATTGTGCAGTCAAAATTTAGGTGGAGTGAGGAGTTCTAAAGATAAATAACATTTTTTTCATTAGAGTTTATGAATAATTCCTTTTTAGCCCTCCCTGTGGGCGGTACTACGTTTCGCAGGGTTGGGTGGGGCTATAGCAAAAAATTATTCATAAACTCTATTGATTACTCACAAAAATAAATAGATATTCTGCTATGTAACAATAAGTTAATATAAACTACATTTTAGCTCAATATACTTCTCAAAAAATAAAAATATTTTTGTGCCGTTTTCAAATAGGTGTGTAATTACTTCTTAAATTTAGAATAAAATCACCTATATCTTCACCTATCTACTTCAATACTTACATGACACCAAAGGCAATTTTCCGCCGTTTGAGCCAAGTTTCAACTACAGTTCTATTATTAGCTGGCGTATGGGCTTGTACTCCCGAAAACACTGTTAAGCCTACCCAAGAAGGCGTAGCTGCTTACGACAAAGTTCAAAAAGGAACAACTACTCAAGCCACTGTAACCGAAAACTTTGAGGCAGGCGTAAAAACAAGCTATACCACTGGTAACGTGGCTCTTAGCTCTGGTTCTTGGGAATTTAATGATGCTTTATTAGGAGATTTATCTACAGATAAAAAAGCAGGCACAAAGTCTGCACGCCTTCGCAATAGTGGCAGATTGACCATGTTATTCAATAAATCTGGCGGTATTGGTACTGTAACCATTAAACACGCCAAATTTGGTACAGATGCCAATAGCACTTGGGAACTTTGGGTGTCAGCTAATAATGCTTCTTCGTGGACAAAAGTTGGTGGCACTGTAACCACAAGTTCATCTACCTTAGTTTCTTCAACTTTTACTGTAAACCTTACAACTGCAAGATTACAGCTACGTAAGACAGACGCAACAACCAACCGTTTGAATATAGACGATATTACAATGACAGACTTTAGTGGCACGACTCCACCGCCACCAACTTCTTCGTCAGTACATTTAACAATGGGTAATCCAAGTAATGCCGTAATAGATGCAGCCGTATTTGGCAATTATTTGTTGCAAAAAAGTCAATATGCTTTATCTTATCATAGAGATAGAGGCATACCCAACTGGGTAAGTTGGCATTTAGCCTCTGAATGGATAGGCAGCACAGCCCGCCAAGATGACTTCCGCCCCGACAACACATTGCCTACAGGTTGGTATCAAGTAACAAATACAGACTATACGGGTTCTGGTTTTGACAGAGGACATAATTGCCCTTCGGCAGACCGTACAGCTACAGTTACAGACAACTCATCTACTTTCTTGATGACGAACATGATGCCACAAGCCCCCGACAACAACCAAGGACCTTGGCAGGTATTAGAAACATATTGCAGAACCTTAGTATCACAAGGAAATGAGCTATATATCATTGCGGGTGCTTATGGAGTAGGTGGCACAGGTTCAAATGGTACTTTCAACACTATAACAGGCGGAAAAGTTACCGTACCTAACCGTACTTGGAAAGTAATAGTTGTATTGCCAAAAGGAGATAATGATGTGGCAAGGGTTACTACTGCTACTCGTGTCATTGCTATAGATATGCAAAATGCACAAGGTATCCGCAACAATAACTGGGGAACTTACAGAGTAAGCGTAGATGCTATTGAAAGCCGTACAGGTTACAATATTTTATCTGCCCTGCCTACAAGTGTGCAAAACGTGATAGAGGCAAGAGTTGATGCGGGTGCTACGCAGTAGGTAATTGTTAGTTAGTAAATGATTAATTACTATTTACAAGATTAAAAGCAAGATTTTTATGATAATTCTGTCATAAAAATCTTGCTTTTTTCTTAACTAATTACCTTAGAATAAGGCATCAGAAAGATTTTAGCCACAAGTACACCAAATACACAAGGTTTTTTGTTTATGAGTAATAAGAAGACATAAATCTTCATTATTTTCTTAGTGAACTTGTGTCCTTGTGGTTCATTTACAAATAGTTATCTAAAATTGCAGGTAGTGGTAAAAAATGTATGATACTTTTTTTAACAATAATTATAATTTTTACAATAAATACATATTTTCATAGCAGCTTCATGATTTTCCATTTTTTTAGAAAAACCACAAGTTTTTCTAACAGTTCTTCTGTTTCGTGACCTAATATAGTTAT
>CANGYA010000010.1 GCA_947457925.1 Cytophagales bacterium
CATATCAAGAGATTATGCCGTAAAACAATATGTTTTTCTAAAAAAGATGATATGCACTATGGGTTTATTAAAGCTTATATTTGGCGAAAAAATGCCGCATAAATGCAGCATACATTCTGTAACACTACCGAAAAATAAACGTACATTCGCCTTTAGGCGAATGTTTTGCCTATCAAGTTATTCGAGTGAAGGCGAACATACTTGAAATAATAGTTACTTATAGTTTTACCAACTTTTTAATCTTGCTCACCAAAGTACGCAACTTTCTACGCAAAAACGTATATTTTTTCTTTTCATTATACGCCCACAAAAACGAGGCTACCTCAAACGTAACTTTGTCCCACGCAAAAAACGGCAAAGACTCCTGATGTACTTGTTGGCGGAGAGCAAGAGGCATAATAGCTGCTTTTTCTATAGCTGCTACCCATTCTTGGGCAGTAGCTTCATAAGGCAAGACTTCGCCCATACCAAAAAACGGCAAGTACCTAAAAGATGGCGAAGGCAACTCTGCTACTACAGCCAAACCATAGGTTAAATAACGGCTTACTTTGGAGTTTTCTATGCGGTAGTTTTCGCCCCAAGAAAAGTCTAAACCTATTTTGACAGCCTTCAAAATACTTTCTTCTTCACCATGCGGAATGTACTGGTAAATCAAATTGGCTGGCGTTGCCCAACCTTGTTGTTGTAGAAACTCTTTGAAAACATCAGCCTGTTTTTCTTTGGGGTAAGTTCCAAAGTCTATATACACTTTATTATTTTCTAATTGCTCAATAATTTTGGGAGTTACCACATAATAATTGCGGTGTGGCGTAGCTTGAGCTATTTCACAAAGCAGTTTCAGCACCCTTAAAGAACGTAATTCGCCTATAAAAATAGCATCTTGGTTCAGGTCTTGTACCGTAAAAGGTTGTGTAGATTGCCCTGTGGTAATGAGTAAAGACGGAATATCTGTACCTCTATCGTCCCAAAATGCCTTTTGAAGTGGCGTAGTAAACGTAACTCCTATCAAATTTTCTAAGATATTCGCAGGAATATTGTCATTGTTCATGTCATAACAAAAAACTCCCATGATAGAGCATTGTAGTTTGGTAATCCAAGCTACGTGATGAGCTAATTGGGCTATATTCGTAGCACAAAGTAGCACCGCATCAAATTCGCCTTCATTGGCACGCCTAATCAATTCGTGTTCATCTCTAATGAAAAACGGTTGGTATTTTTGGAGGCTTTCATCTATACTTATGCCTTGTTCTACCCACAAAGTTACCTCAAATCCATAACGGGGGAGTTGCTCAAACAAAGCCCATGTACGTACTCTAATACCCACCAACGTATCCAACGGGTTGGCTTTTAAGGCTTGAAAGGGGAAACCAATAAGGGCTATTTTTTTCATAAAATATGTGGCGTAGTAATTAGCCTACTACTTGTTAGACGCAAAAAGTTCTTTGATGCTTTGGCTTCAAAGACTTTTTTGACACAAAGATAGAATAAAATTAATGTAAGTTGTGTAATGTATGCTGTAGAACGGACTTTAGTCCGTTTGGTTTATTTAGAAATAAAAAACAAAAAATCCTAAGACTTTAGCAGAGCTTAGGATTTTTGTTTTTTGTTCATCAAATTTTTTAGTCTGGACAACCGTCATTCATAGTTCTTGGGGCTGCGGGAGCTTCTAAAACCACTTCGTCTGTTGTTGTAGCCAAAACTCTGCGTGCTTTTACAAATCTCTTTTTGTAGTAGCTACGCCAATTTGTGTTACCTTCCTCGTCTATCGTAATACCTCTGCGAGCTGCATGAATAAACGCCAAAGGCTCACCTTTTTCAGAAATTACTAAGGCTGCATGATTGATACGATAACGTCCTTTTTTATCTTTATTACCAAAGAAAATTAAATCTCCTTTTTGTACCTCGTCTGTACTTACCAATTCACCTTCTTCGGCTTGGTGTCTTGACGAAGGCGAAACTTTTACACCAAATTTATCCATGACATAAGACGTAAAACCCGAACAATCAAAACCTTTTGGAGATTTGCCACCATGTCTGTATCTTACACCTATGTATTGTTTGGCATATTCTACCATGCTGTCTTTGAGGGCTTGCAGAGGGTCTGCGGGAGCTGGTATGTACAATTCGCCTATTTCAAGTGTATGCGGAGAAGGCAACAAAGGCAAATTAAACGCAGTTGTATTTGTTAAATTAGGCGTAAGTGCCTTTAATGATTGTACTCTTAAAACGGGTAATGGTGCTAATGTTTCTATCTGTTTTTGGTACGTAGATTGAGTTTTTTGTGTAATCACTTTGGTTTTTGCCACCTCTATACTTGCACTTGTGTAACTCATCATGGGGTTTACTGTAGAACAAGATGTCATAGAAAAAACAACGCCACACAACAGTAAACAGAACAGATTTAAGTAAGTTTTATTCATAATCCTAATTATTTATTCCTTGCTTGCTCTTTGCTGTTTAGAACAAAACGTCTGCAAAGTGCTAAAAAGAATACAAGTATCAAAATTTTTTAGCAATTTTTACAAGTAAAATTAGCAAAGTCCTATTGAAAAATAGGAAAAATTATATTTTTTTGACAAAAAATATGTATTACACTGAGGTTAAGAGTTTTTAAAAGCCCTTTTAAAATGGTTGTGAAATGTAAGAAAATAATCAAAAATGAAAAAAACGTATAATGAAGCCCAACAGTTCTTTATGCTACTTTTGCTACACATTTTAGCTTGTTTTATACCAACTTAACATTATTTGAGAAAGTAGCTGTTGCTACAAAGTCGTAAATTTGGCTAAATTGCAGCCGTTTATTAAATAGTCGGCTACTGTTGTGAAAAATTCAAAGTTGTTTTATCCTTTTGCCCTTATGCACGTTGGGTGTCGTAGCTTTGCAATGACACCTATCAATTATATGGTGTGGTTTTTATTCTTTCTACTTGGTAGTCATGCAGCTTTGGCACAGCCCAATTCAAAGACTCAACAAGATACCACCAAAGCCAAAAAAGATTCGGTCATTTATGGTTACAAAACCACTCGTTTCTTTTACGAAGAAGATATTTTTGCCAACAAACATGGACAAAGAAGCATAGACACAGCCATTAACAATTTGCACCGTTATAACTTTTTGCAACGGTACGGCAATGTACACCAAGATTTGGGCAATATGGGAACAGCCCTGCGGAGTATTTACTACGAAGCTCCCACACAAGTAGGCACAAGGTTAGGCTACGAATACTACGACTTGTACCCCGTAAATCCCGCCAAATTGCGTTTTTTTAACACCATGTCGCCGTTTACAGAAGTGTATATTGCACAAGGCGGAAATTTTAGGTCAAATATCAGAGTACATTTTGCCCGCAACGTCAATCCTTTGTGGAACATTGGCATTTTTTACAACCGTATTAGCTCCAATAGAGTTTTTGGCAGGTCATCTCGCCGTAATGACGAACAGACTTTGCTGCATAACTACGGTATTCATACCAATTACTTCAGCCGTAACCAACGGTACAAACTCTTAGCTTCTTTCACTTATTACAATCATTTTGCCTTAGAAACAGGCGGATATGTTTTAGATGATTACAAGAAAGCAGACAGTTTGTTGGGCGTAGTAGATGGCGGTTTGCGTTTTCAGTTGGCAAGTACAGGCTCTACGACCACTACAGGCAATGCAATGGCATCACAAGCCAAACGGCATATTCGGGTGTATCACCAATACGGCTTGTTAGATACTGTCAAGACGCAACTTTTTCATTTGCTCAATTATAATTGGCAGTTCAATGAATACACAGATGGGCAGTTTAACTATGCGGGTTTCAAACAAATTTTGGCAAACCCAAATATTACAGGTATTCAGTCTAATGCCGTATTTTATGCCCCTTTTCAGCCCGAAGTCAATAAATTTGCCTATTTCAATGCCGACAGTTTGCAAGGCAGTATCAATTACCGCACTACCTACAATTTGATAGACAATAAAGCAGGTATGAAAGGACAAATCAATAAATTTAACTATTTGGGTTATGCCCAACTGCGTATGTTTGATTTGACCACACAATATCCTCGCCAACGTACCACCAAACAATTCCAAGACACTACGGCGGCGGTTCGGCGTGGGCAGGAGTTTTTTGTGGGTGGAAGTCTGCGGTATCAGTTCAATGACAGTATGAAATTGGCGATAAACGCAGACTATTTACTTGCAGGGGACTACCGTTTCAGGGCAGAATTTGTGCGTGGCTTGTGGCAAATTGGCTATGAAAGGCTATCTTACCGCCCTACGCTAATGCAGCAACGCATCTATGGAGGCTTTTTCCGTTGGGACAATACAGGTTTTCGCAACACCGAAGCAGACCGTATTTTTGGCAGTATGTTGTTCAAATTGCCTTTGGTTACACTTAATCCACACGCCTCTATTACCAATTTGATAGATTATGTTTATTATGATACGCTGGCACAAGCCCGCCAAGCCAATAAAATTGTGAATATGTTGCAAGTAGGCTTGAATTATCAAGTAAATTGGCGGAAATGGTTTTTGGTGGGAAATGTCATCTATGCCCGCAACTTAGGTTTTGAGGCAATGCCCCTGCCTGAATGGTTGCTGAATGCACAGTTGTATTATGAAAGTCATTTCTTTGAAAAGGCTTTGTTTGCACAAATCGGAGCAGATTTGCATTACAAATCTCGTTATTATGCCAATACGTATATGCCCGCCTTGCAAGAGTATTTTTTACAAAACAAGATTTTGGTAGAAGGCTATCCAAATGTAGATATTTTTGTGAATTTCAGGGTGCGTAGAGCTTTGTTATTCCTCAAAATGAATAATGCCTTGCAGGGTTTTGTAGGCGAAGGCTACTACAATACACCTCTTTATTTTGCTCAGTCCAGAGGTGTGGAATTAGGGGTTACTTGGATGTTTTTTGATTAGTGTTTTGGGTAAAATAGCTATCTATCGTATATTTTTTAGTATTATACCTTAAAAAATAATATAAAAATCTACCTAAACCAATAAGGTTTTCAAAACCTTATTGGTTTGATATAACATAAATCCGTAAATTTGCTTCCTCATTTTTGTAGCCATGCTATTATTCAACGGAATACGAGAAAATTACGACCAATTGATTGCCGACAAACGGGACTTGCTTGCCTTAGTCTTGCTCAAACAACGTATTGATAATCAAGAAATTGGAAAAAAGTTTTTGAGAAAAGATTTTGAAAAGGCTTTGAAAGAATCTTGTGCCTTGTTGCACGACACCACAGAGCCACAAGTAGAAACGGCTTTGCAACGGTTGGAAGGTTATTTCATCAACACCCTTCGACAAGACAACTACAAGCTGGAATTGACGCACTACGCCGAAAAATTTATTCAAACCGTAGAAAGTAAGTTATTGAATAAGTACACACATTTTTCTTTGCGACAAACTTTTGAAAATGTGTTTGTCATTCGCAAAGACAAAATGCACGACATTCAGGCTTTGCAACAGTGGGAGGCAGAACAGTTTGAGAGAACCAGAGATACGGTTTTTCAACATATTAACGGCTTTAAGGCGGAAGTACAAGACAGTATTCACACGATTGGCAAACTGTTAAAACAACTACAACAGCTTGATAATGAAGAATTTGTCAATCATCTTAAATCTTACGAACAGCATTTCAACGAGTTGGGCAACAAAGCCGAACAGTTGAGAGAGGTCTTGAGTTTCAAAAATATTACGATTGACGACTTGGAAAAAATTACGGAGTTTTTTCAACAAAAAGTCGATGAATTGCCACATCATTCGCCAGATATGTTGTTGGTAGAGGCTACCAAAAACAATAGTTTGATTGCCTATCAAATTGAGAGAAAAGTAAAAGATTTTTTTAGACAGATAGACACCGAAGTAAACGATATTATTGCACGCCTCAAATATGCTTTTGACCGCCAAAGGGAATTAATGCAGAATTTTAAGAAGGAGTCTTTACTACGGAACAATCTCAAAAGTTTTTTGCACTTTTTAATGGAGCATACCCAGATAGACAAGCAAGAGAATTGGCATATTCCCGACAGTATTCCGCAAAAGCAACTGCCCCAAGAAATGTTTAGATTATTTTTTAGTCCAAAATATGAATTTAATTTGCCTCCAAATAATTTAATTGTAGCAATGGAAATTGACAGGCAATTTGAGGAGCAAGAAAGACGAAAATCTGAACAACAAAACTACATGAACCGCCAAATTAGTATTTGGTTGAAACAACTCAAAGACGAGTTACAAAGCAAAGGCGTATTGGAAATAGACGAAAGATTTTACGAAATTTGGGCAGACGGTAACACCGAAGGGCAATTTTGGGAAATTCCTATCAAAGTAGTAGCCGAATTAGTCCGTTTTGCCAATGAAAAAAAATATACCATTGATGTAGAAAAAGAATTTAGTCAAAAATTTGAAAACCAACCTGTTATACTATGGAAAACTACGATAACTACGAAAAAGAGGACTTAAATTTTTTGAAAGATGATACGATACAACGCCATTTTGCAGACCTTAATTTTGCGTTGTTAAGCGGAAAACATATTTTAAATGATGAAGACAAAATCGTGTGGACACTTTTAGACGATTATTACGAGCATTTTGCGTACTACTACGACTTGTTTTATCATCTCAAACTACGACACGAAACCAGAGAAAACCAAAAGTTTTTCTTTTTGGACTTTTATGAACATTCAAAAGGTAAACTCTCTGATAACCAACGCCACCGCAAACTGACTGAAAGAAATGTATTTTTTGGGATTTTGTTCTTGAATTTGTTTTTTGAAAAACAGTTTGAACAACAAAAAAAATATACTTGGCAAGAACTACAAGAAAAAATAGACAATAGTGAGTGGGCAGAGCAACTTAGTAAAATGCTATTTGGAGAAAACGCCAAAACCGAAAAAAAATGGGAGGAAGTCCGCCAAATTTTCCGCAGATTAATAGAAGAATTCGAAGAAATGGGCTGGACAAAGTGGACAGACAAAGACAACTTTGAGTTTGAAATAAAAGTAAGTATTTACCGTTTCATAGACCTTTACCGCAGCGAAATAGACAACATACAACTAACTATCGAGAACTATGTCAGTAGAAAATAGATACCCTTTGATTTACAGCCTCTCTACGGTGGGTATGCGAAAACACCACAACCAAGATTATTTGCTGCACCCTGTCCGCACCGATTTTACGGGTGATGGTGGTGTAGGAAAATCTATGATTGCGGATTTTTTACAAATATTATTTATTTGGGATAAGGATACTATTCGTTTTGGAACGGAAGCCGTAACAAGTGCCGAAAAAAGAACGGAAAAAGGTATGTTGCACCCGAATTATGACGAGGGTTATGTATTTATGAACGTAGAAATTACAAAAAATCAGTTCATGGTTTTGGGCGTGTGTATTGCTCGGAATGGTTCGCCAATTTTAAAGCCGTTTTTGATTTTGGGTACAGACCAAAAAGAGGCGAAAATTGAGCAGCAAACTTTTGAGCAACCTATTGCAGCCAAAGATTTTATTCGCAATCAAAAAATTGTATCTTTTGATGATTTAGTCGATTTTTTTCAAGAAAAAAAATTGTACGTTTTCAATAAATTTAATAGAAGTAGAGAAAAAGAAGAACTGTATCAATGGTTATCGGACAGGCGAATTTTGCCGATTAATTTGGCACAAGAAGAAAAATTAAGTGCCTATGCCAAAGTAATACAGTCGTTTTCTAAGGCTAAAACCTTGAATTTGCAACAGTCTAACAGTTTAAAGGATTTTTTATTTGAAAATACAGAAGACACAAACGCCAATTTATTTGAGCAAAAAAAGACTGAAATTAATCAACAATTATTGCAATATAAGGAGCAGCATGAGCAAATTAGAGATTTGGAGAAAAAACAGTTGTACTTAACAGATTTGCGGGCTTTGTATGACAAACAACGTCAAGAATATTTGCTTTGGAAAACAGCAGCACTTGTGCATAGCTTTCAGCATTTTCAGGTGATAGAAAGGGACTATGTAGCCAAGCAAATGGCATTGGCAGATGTAGTAGCACAAAAGGCGGAATTAGAAGAAAAAAGGGCGGAATTAAGTACGCAATACCAAGATAGTACGGAGCAGTACGAACAGGCAGATAAAGATTTTGTGGCTTTGCAAGAATATAAAAATTCATGGAAAGACTTAAAAGAAAAATTAGAAAAAATAGATGAATTAACAAAAAATTCTGCAAAAAGAGAACAAGATACGCTGGAATTGCAAGAACAAATAGCTGCGAATACGCAAACTTTGGGGCAAATCAAGCAAGAACTACCGCAAATAGAAGAACAGATTAAGCAGTTGGCAGCAGCCAAAGAAGAACAGCAACAAGCCTTGCAACGTATAGCAAGCAGCCGTTATTTTTATGAACAATACGGCAGTTTTGAGGCGGTGAAAACGGCGTACCAAAGTATGCACGAACAAAAAAATGCCTTGTACCAACAATGGACTGCCGAAACTAACCGTTTGGCGTACTTGCAAAACTTGTTTGAGAACATCAACGACCAACAACATTCGTTTTTTCAGTCGGTTATTCGCCGTAAAAAAGCATTGAGTTTGGCACAAGAATCTTTGTTATTTCATAAATCTTTTTACCAACTTTCTACGGAAATTACTAAACCTAAATATGTGTATGCTGTAGAGGAATTGCTCAATGAGGTGCATTATGAAAGTGCCGAAGGTGGTTTTTGGTTGCGTTTGGGCGGTGTGGCAGAGTTTATTCCGTACAGAGAGGTACAATATTTTGATAAACCTGAAAATTTTGAGGCGGTGCTACACAGCCAACAAAGTGAGATTAAGGCACAGTTGCAGACTCTTGCCCTACAACTTGATTTGTTAGCACAAATTGATACGGCAAAAAATAATGAAAAAGTACAAGAATTTTCCCAACAATACGGCTTGGATAGGCAACTTTTGCAGTTGTCTAAGTTGCAAGTAGATGAACTGCAAGAGGCTTTTGTATTGGTGCAAAACGAAGTAGCTATTACTGAAAAATTTAATAAAACGAATAAAGAGTATGAAAACAGCATAGCTCACAGAACTCGCCAACAAGAACAACAGAACAAGTTGGCAGTAGAAAATACGACTTTTCGCACTGCTATCGACACCAACCAACAGGCTGTAGAACGAAATAAACGTGAAATTAGCCATTTGAGAGGTGAGGAAACGAATATTAAAACAACTTTGTTGTTTATCAAAGAGCAAATTTCTTTTGACTTTCAGCAAGACGAATTAGATAGAAAAATTGTAGAAATTAGTAGAAAAAAAGAAGTAGCTAACGAAACTGCCAAAGATTTACAACAAAGAGTAGAAAATCTACAAGCCCAAATAGCACCATTGGCAAGGGAAGAAGGAAGTTTGGAGGCTGCCGTACAACTTTTGACAGAAAATTTTGAGAAAACACGCACTAATTGGGAAAGAACCTACAAAGAATTTTTGGAGGACTTCAAAGAACAGACTGTAGATGTAGAACACGCCGAAACGGTTACAGCTACACAAGTAGAAACTTTGCTAAAAAATTTCGGGCAAGTCTATAACCGTTACAAGGATAAGTACAAAGACGTACTTCGGTTGTTCCCAGATATAGTCAATAACGAATTTTTGCAAGAACAGCTACAAAACGAAACTTTTAACTACGAAAGTATCTTAGCAATCTTGGTAAGTGGGCATACAGCTACGGAAATTCCTGAACTGTTGGGCAAAGCCAACGAAAACCGCCGTAAATTGGCTGCGACCTTGAAAAGTCAATTATGGGAGATTTTTCACCATACCAAAGAACAGTACAAAAAATGTAGGGATTTGGTCAATGAATTAAACAATTTTTTCAAAGGCAAAAAGATTAGCAATAATTTCTACTTTGAATTGGTGTTTAACCCTGCCAAAAACTTGAATATAGAATGGATAGACCAACTACATGGCGAACTGAACGAAGGTTTTTTTGCAAAAATAGACGACAAAGACTACCAACCCGATAATTATGTGTTTGAGGTGTTCAAAAAACTACAAGGCTATACGGGTAGTGTGTTGAGTACGAAGGACTTACTGAACCCCAAAAAATATTTTGAACTTTCGACCAAACTTACAGACGACAACGGGCAAAACATTTCGGGCAGTAACTCACAAGGTTATGCGGCGGTGGCGTTGTTGTGTATTGGTCGGTTGTCTATCATAGAAATCAACAAGTCGGGCAAGGGCAAAGGTATTAAGTTTATTATTTTGGAGGAAGTGGGCAGTATGAGTGATGACAACTTTGGAATGTTTGTAAAAGTGAGCCAAGAGTTTGGTTATCAGATAATTACCATGACACCGAAGCCTTACGGCTATTTTGAAGATATGGAGTGGTACTTGTATGAACTCTACGGCAAAAAAGACGGATTGGCAAATTATCCGCCTCTGGCTACGTTCAAACTCATAGCCAATGGCGAAGAACGGAGTGAGGAATTACGGCGGTTGCAGCTATTGAGGTAGTCAAGTTAGCTATTATTGAGTAGATAATTTTTGAATTTTTACAACTATTTACAAATTAACTCCCAAATTATTGATAAAATTTTCATGCTAAAAATACACAAAACTAATTTGTTATTAGCTGTTGCTATAATCCAATATAAGTGAGATTTTTGATGAGTACAATAAAATGTGCCTAACGGCACAAAATAAAAATATCACTCATATTGATGCTCGAAATCTATTTTTAAACAAAAAATATGCTTCTTGTGTCCTTGTTATTTAAGTTTTTACCACAAGGACACTTAGGTTATTATGTAAAACAACTTTGTCTTTACAAATTGCCCTTTATAACAATACACCATCAACTACTTCTACGTTTTGGGGCAAATTTATTTCGCCCAAAGCCTCTCGCAAATCTCTTTCTATGGTCGTGCAAATAGCCGTCAGAGGCACATCTGTAATACGGTTTTCAAAGGGGTCTTCGTTTACTTCACCCACTTTTGAGATTGTACCAAATACAAAACTGATAATAATAGAAATTGGTATCATTATATTTTTTAAACCTAATTTATGAAAATCTCCCACCATACAAAACGGCAATAAAAACATAAATACGTACAAAAAAAGCACCGTAAAATAATGGTATTGACGTAAAAGAGGCGTGTTTTTAATCCTTTCGCAAGCCCCTTGATAATTGGCTAAGGCTAACAACTGCCCTTCCATTTGGAAACTATCAAAACCGCCTAATGTGCCGTTTGCCATAGCTGCATAAATCTGTCTGCCCATCATTTGTTGCAAATAAGTAGGCTTATTTTGTTTGCCTTTGAGTTCCAAAAATTCTTCGGCAGACAAAAAAGGTTGAAGAACAGTCCAATTTTCTTGTTGGCGAAGGTGCAAACGCAAGGCGTGTACCCATGCTATTTGCTTGTAAATCAACGACTTTTTGAAATTTTCGCTGCGAGTTAGGTCATAGTTGGCTCGGTGTGCGTGGCTATCTGTAAACGTAATGACAAGGCGTACCAGCACTCTACTCGAATTGACAATATTGCCCCATTGGGTACGTGCCTCCCACCAACGACTGTACGAATTGTTGTTACGGAAACCCAAGAAAATAGCTAATGCACCGCCCAAAGTAGCTGCAATGGAAAACGGCAAAGCTATTTTCTGAAAGCCCAACACCTCAAATAGTACCCAGACAAGCACCGCCAACAGTACCGAAAACAGCAACTCATAACGCATATACCAAACTACACGTCGAGGTGAAAATATTTTGCGAACAAGCATGAATAATAATAAATGATGAATTATTAAATTTTAATAGATATTTAAAATACAATCATACTTTCCAAGCCTTTAAGACTTGGAAAGTATGTAGATAAAATTTTTATCTTTTAATCACTTTAAACGCCATATTTCTTCCATGCCCTTGCATAATCGCCAAGTTTATCCAACTCAATGCGAAATGTTCTAAGAGTTGGGCTTTGTCGTCCCCACCGAAATCCCAACAAGTGCTAAAACCTGCGTCTAAGGCTAATTGTTGGGCAAGGGCTTTGCCTTTTATGGCACTGCCTGCCACAAACATATCTATTCCTTCGTTGTTGTAAACAGGGTTTGCCATGTTCTCAAAACCTGTAGAATTGAAACACTTAACTATTTCACTTTCAGGTAAATATTTTTTGAGAGCATCAAAAGAATTGCCAAAACCTTCGGGGAAAGTGCGGATAGAGTTCATCGCATCAATCACTATTTTGCCTTTGGCTGCGTACTTGATTTGCTCGGCTATGTCTTTAGTGGCTTGCGGAACGGCAGCTATTAAAACTACCTCTGCTTTTTCGGCACTTTCGGCAAGGGTGTGCAGCGAAGTATTAGGGTTATTGAGTAAATGGTTGTCGGCAAATTTGGTAATTTCTCTTGTTCCCAAAAATATTTGGTGTCCTGCTTTTGCCCACTGCGTAGCCAAAGCCCCACCGACATTACCTGTTCCAATGATTGCGATTTTCATACGTTTTTAGTAGTTTTTAGTTGTTTTTTACCACAAGAACACAAGCTCACTAAGAGTTTTACTTGTGTACTTGTAATTAAAAATTTAATATTTTATTTGATAAGCTAAACCAAAAGTCAAAATACTATCTGCTTGCTTCTGCCGAATAGCTACGATACTTTCATTGGTGTAAATGTAATTGGTTGTAAAACTAAAACCTTTGTACAAAGGAACATCTGCCCCTATTTCTGCTTGCCAACGCAAATTATCTGTTTGACTAACAGAAGGTTGTACGTAACAATCATAATGCAAAATCAATTTGTTATTCAGTAAAGAGTGTTTACCAAACAACCACAAAGTAGCTCGCCAAGTGCTTATTTGGTTTTGTCCGTTGTATTCGGTTTTATTAAAAGTAGTTGTATTAAAATTAGTTTTTTCATAAATACCTGATAGTGCCAGCTTGATTAAATGACTTTTTTGGCGAAGTACCTGCCAAGTAGCCCCCGCCCCTACAAAATATCTCAGGTCAATTTGTCGGCGGAAATTGGTTGCAATAAAAGCTATAGCAAACGGATAAATTGTTGCCTGTGGATTGTAATACAAAAAGTTCCTGCTAAATAAATCTTCATCTGCTCTGCGATTAAAAAACTCTTGGTACAAATACGAATTTTGAGATTTTAAAACTATTTTTTTATGAATTGCCATTGAAAAATCTAATTTTCCTCTTAGTGTAAACATTTCTACGTTGCCCGTCTGCCATGCCCCTGTAGTGCTTAATCGACTTTGTAGGCGTAAGGTATCACTTTCGTTTACTTGGGCAAAGGCTAAAAGAGGTAGAAAAATAGCTATGAATAAAAATACATTTCTCATATAAATATAATTTTTGTATTTACGAATCATGTAAATCCTAAGGGTTTCTAAAACCCCTTAGGATTTGAATAGTTGCTTATACACCCAATGCCTCAATCATCAATTTGGCTGCTGCTGCCCCCGAAAACTGTTGCTGTCCTGTAATCAAATTGCCATCACGTACTGCAAAAGCCTTGAACAAACCGCCATTTACGTAGTTGGTGTTTGGTATTTTGCGGGCTTCTTCTTCAATCCAAAAAGGTTGAATTTTCATGCCTACAAAACCGTCTGCAAATTTCTCTTCTGCATCTGCAAAACCTGTCCAAGTTTTGCCTTCTGCCAAGAGTTTGCCGTCAGATGTTTTGGCTTTTAACAGCACACAAGTAGCATGACATACGATACCTACGGCTTTTTTAACTTCGTAAAAGTCTGCTACCAATTTGTGCAATTTAGTATTGTTGATGAACGTAACCATTGGGCTTTGTCCGCCAGCTAAGAATATGCCGTCATAGTCGGCTACGTTGAGTTTGTCAATAGAAGGGGTATTTTCTAATAAAGCTGCGTGTTTTGGCGACTTTTTGAAACCCAAAGACAAAATATCGTGGGCAGAGTAGCCACTTGCGTCTTCGGGGTCAGAGTAACCGTCTGCCACTAATTTGCCACCATCAGGCGAATAAATATCTACTTGGTAGCCTTTTTCTACAAATTCCCAATAAGGGTGTGTAACTTCTGCCCACCAAAAACCAATGCCCCATTGGGTAGTAGGAGAAACTGCGGGATTTGCCACTACCAAAGCTATGCGTTTGGGTTTGTCGGCGTTTAAAAGGTTTAATGATGCACTCATGGTTAGTTTTGTATAAATGGTTGTTGTAATTATTTAACGTAAGTTGCGTAATTGTACCGTAGGCTTTAGCCTGCAAGGTTTTTTACCTAAAACTTTAAGTTTTTATGCTAAATTTTAAAACTTTATGATAAAAATTGCCAATAAAATGACCTTGCAGGCTAAAGCCTACGGTACAATTCATACTACGCAACTTACATTATTTATACAAAACTAAGGCAATGTACCCCTTATTAGCAATAGTATAACCAAAAAGTGCGGTACATACTTTTTAGAAAGTAATTGAAAATCAATTTTTTAAAAGATAAGATAGCAGATGATAATTAGTACAAAGATGTAATCTTTTCGAAAGATTACACCTTTATTTATTATCACATCTTTATGATTCTCTAATTTATATTTTTTCTTAAGCAGATTGACTAAACATCTTTTGGGCGTTGCTTGCTTGTAGTTGTTGATTTTTGTTTTGTAGGCGTGCATCTAAACACACACAAATATTCCGCAAAAATTTCTTGCCCAAAGGAGTAACTTTAATGCTATTGTGCATCAAATTGACTAAACCGTCTGCCTCTAACTCTTTCAATAGGGTTAAACTTTGAGCCAAAAACGGTGTAAAAAATTCTTCTGAATACCACGAAGTTTGTCCGTTACACATCAAATTTAAGATATGTTGTTGGATAATCCTGTCTTCGGCTGTCAA
The DNA here is from genome assembly GCA_947457925.1 of Cytophagales bacterium. Classification (GTDB taxonomy): domain Bacteria; phylum Bacteroidota; class Bacteroidia; order Cytophagales; family Thermoflexibacteraceae; genus JAAFKA01. Next base: position 14,823 of record CANGYA010000010.1, read on the forward strand.
TAAATGCCCTTTTTGAATAGGAAAATGCCCTTTGCCTACTATCTCTTGGTATTCTTCTACTTCTCGTACATTTTGCCCAAAACTACAACCCAAATCACTAATACTTGAGCAACCCAAGCCAATCAAAATATTGGTGTTTTGTTCAGTATAACCCATGAAATTGCGGTGCAATGTGCCTCTTTTCGCTGCCAACGCCAAACCGTCTGCTGCTAAAGCAAAATGGTCAAAACCAATTTCTTCGTAGCCCATGCCTACCAAAGCATTTTTGCCTAATTCATACAAAGCCCTTTTTTCTTCTGCCTTTGGCAAATCTTCTTCGGTATAACGGCGTTGAGCTGCACTTTTCCAAGGTACGTGAGCATAACTATAAAAAGCTATACGGTCTGGGTTCAAAATTTGGATTTTTTCTATGGTATTACTCACACTTTCTTTTGTTTGCAAAGGTAAACCATAAATAATATCTATGTTTACAGACGTATAACCTATTTTTCGGGCTGTTTCGATAATGTATTGCGTTTGCTCAAAAGTTTGGTGGCGGTTAATGATAAATTGCACTTTGGGGTCGAAATCTTGTACGCCTACACTCAAACGTCTAAATCCCCAATCATACAACACTTGCAAATGTTCTTTAGTAGTAGTGTTCGGGTGAACTTCTACGCTAAACTCTCTTTGTGGCGAAATATTCACCGAAGTAAAGAGGTTTTCTAACAAAAAGTTGAGGTTTTCAGGTGAAAAAAATGTGGGTGTACCACCGCCCAAGTGCAACTCACTTACCGTTGGCTTTACTTTCAACAAATTACGGTACAACTGCCATTCTTGCAACAAAGCCTTGATATAAGGACTTTCAACTTGGTGATTTTTCGTAATTCTTTTATTACAAGCACAATACGTGCATAAACTTTCACAAAAAGGCAAATGCAAGTACAAACTAATTGGCTCGTCAAGATTTTTCTCAAAGGCTTGTTGAATTTTCTTTTTCCAAATAGTTTCATTCAGTTGTTCTTCTGCCCAAAACGGCACTGTGGGGTAGCTGGTGTAGCGTGGCGTAGGCACATCATACTTTTTGACTAACTCGTGATAAGTAGCTTGCATAGTTCTTTTTTGTAGGCAATTTACAAGCAAGCATAAACCTAAAAAATGACTTTTGTCAATGTCTGGAGTGATAAAACACCATTTTTTGGCGTTTTAAGAGGTTTTCAACTGCTCATGTCCCCAAACCACATGATAATCGTCAAAAGTATGGTAGTATAATTGTAAATCATGGGCAATAGTTGTATTTCTAATTTCGCCCAACCAAGCATCGTCTAAAGGCACAATTTTGAGATGTGCTTTAAAATCCAAACCTCTTTTGCCGTACCATTTATACAAAGTTTCTTTGCCACACCACACCAAAGTTTGCGTTTCGGCAGACGTAGCCCACGCCAATTCTTCGACATGAAACACTCTTGGGGCTATACGTTGAATTTTGGCTTGTTGCTTTTCTATGTCTATTCCCAAAGGCAAATGTGTATGCACCGCCACTGCCACAAACGGAAAAGAGTGCGAAAGACTTAATTGTAAGAATTGATTAGCACATTGTGGTTTGCCAAACTCGTCTTTTGTCATAGCTACCAACGGACTGCCTACTTCTACAGCTAATTGCTGTAAAGCAACTCTACTCGCCAGCCACTCTAATTGCTGTTGCACAATAGTTTTGTCCTTGTATTCAGGGTTTGCCAACCATTGTATAGGCAGTTGTAATTGTAATTCTTCTATGGTTTCCGTAATTTTCCATACGCCCATGATGCCTTTATCAGCAAAATTTTGATAGTGTATAAAAGACATAGTGAAACTTTTGATTATTTTTGACGTGAATGTAAGGAAAAAACGTAATATTTTACGAATTTGCCAATGCACCACCAAAATATGCACTCTATTTGCTTTATTTTATTAAAATAAAAAATTCGTAGTTATCTACGGACTAAAGTCCGTAGCTACAGCAGCACATTTTGGGTGCTTTCTACCACTTACATTTTCTAATTTACAGAATCACAAACTTTCATAAACTATGACTAAATGGCTATTGAGCCTCTGTATGCTTGGACTATCGACAGGTGTCTTTGCCCAAAACTGGGCAGACCTGAACAAGCAGGGGCAAGAGTTGATGAAAAAAAGTAGCTTTAAAGAAGCTGCAACAGTCTATGAAAAAGCCCTAACGGCTGCCGAAAAACAATTTGGGAATAAACATGAAAGCTATCAGCAAACCTTAATGAGTTTGGGGGACTCTTATGACGGATTCAAGGCGTATGATAAGGCTCGTAATTGCTATTTACAAGTAGTACAACTGAAGAAAGACCTCAAAAAAGACAACAATGCCGACTATGCAGATGTCCTCAATTTAGTCGCAAAGTCTTATGCAAATAGTAAAGATTTGTTGAATGCAGAGGTTTATTATAGTGAGTGTTTGACAGCTCGTAAGAAAATACAAAAAGAATCTCACCCAGATTATATTCGTACTCGTTTCCAATTAGCCAAAATGTATAAAGAAGCAAACCGTTTGGACAAAGCTGAAATAGAGTACAACGCCATTTTGCAACCAGCCAGCACTATTTTAGGGGCTAAAAACCCTGAATATGCAGAAATTCTGGCTGATATTGGTGATATTTCTTTTGCCCGTAAAAAATACGAAAAAGCTATAGAACAATACGAACAGTACATTAGCATTACCAAAAGTTTAGGCGGGAAAATTACAGACAAAGACCTTTATCCTGTGTACCTCAATTTAGGAGATGCGTACCGTTTTGCGAAAAACTATGACAAAGCCGTAGTGAATTACAATGAATCTTTACGCATAGCCGAAGGAGATGTAGAAGATGCTCAATTATTGGAAAACTACTCTACCATTACTCGTTATTTCAATGAAATGGACAAGGAGGCAGATGCTGAAAAGCTGTTGGAAAAGAAAAGAGAATTGATTAAAAAAACCAAAGGCAACCGCAGCATAGAATATGTCCAAAATTCAATAGACTTGTCGCAAGTGTATATCCGCAGCAAGCAATTGCCCAAAGCCAAAGAAAAGTTAGAGCATGCTTTGGAGGCTTGTAAAGAAATGAATAAAGACAAAGACCCTATTTATGCTACCATTTTAGACCAATTAGGCAAAGTGGCAGAAAAAGAAAACAAAAGAGAGGAAGCCGAAAAATTTTATATCCAAGCCTTAGACCAACGTAAAGTAAGTTTAAAAGGCAAAGAAAACGAATTGGCTAAATCTATGGACAGCTTGGCGTTTTTCTACCAGCATGATGCGAAGTATAGCAAGGCAGATTCAGTTTTTAAAGCCTCAATGGAAATTCGCAAGAAAAACCCCGGTATCAAACACCCTGACTATGCGTCTTCATTGGACAATATTGGTAAATTACTAATTCTACAAGATAAATTCAAAGATGGTGAAACATTGTTGAAACAAGCCTCTCAAATTTATTTTTCCTATCACGGAGGCAGAAGCAATGAATATACGAGCAACCAACTGCAAATGGCAGAAATTTACCGCAATGTAAAAAACTATCCAGAAGCACTAAAAATGTATCGCAAAGTATTAGATTTACTGAATAAAGGAGATGCAAAGTACACAGAAGTTCAACAGCACATTGCTACACTTACAGAGGAAATGAATAAAAAATAAATGGCTCTATATCCACAAAAAAACTCTACTGTGTTTAACAGTAGAGTTTTTTTGTGGATACAGTAAATCTTAGTTAGCCAAGTTTTCCATTTCTAATTCTGCTGCATCTTTCAAAGAACTTGCGGCGGCTGAATAAAATGCTGATTTAGCTTTAGCCTTGTCATTTAATTTTTTGTAACACAAGCCCAACAAAAAGTTGAAATCGGCTTTTTGTGCGTCATCTGGTACGGCTTTGAGTGTAGCATTTACACCATTGATACATCCCTGAAAATCACCTCTACGATAAAAAGCTAAATATTTGGTAAACAAGGCGTTGTGGTCGTCTGCTTTCAATGACAATGATTTTTCCACTGTAGCAATGCACGCATCAAACTGCCCTAACTCTAACTGCATATCCGCAATTTTGTCATATAAATCTATTTGTTTCATTACGTTCTTTTCATGTGATACCGCAGATTCTAAGTGCGTAATTGTAGATTTGTGGTCGTTATTGCGTTTAGAAAGTTGAGCCATTAGTACGTGAGCTAATGGGTAGCCTTGTTGGATTTTCACTGCTTTCTCTACATACTGCTTGCTCAATGCGTTTTCATGGAATTTGAAATAAGCCAAAGCCAAAGAACAAAAATATTTGGGTGTAAACTTCTCAACTTTCGATGCGTATGAAGTTACATTAATTTTCTTAAAAGTAGCATCTGCATCTTGGAATGCCTCCAAATGAAAGTATGCATAGCCCAATTCATAGTAGAACTTGGCTGCATCATCTGGTTTCATAGATGGAATATGCGAACTAACAGTGATAATAGCCTCTTTTGCGTCATTATATTTACCCAAGATATTGCTTAACCTCGCATAGTAGTAAATCACGTTGTCATTGTTAGGAGCTACATCTTTTGCTTCTTTGATATTCTCGAAAGCTGCACTAATATTTTTTTCTTTGATATACTTGTTCATAATGAACATCTTGTAATCTACTCTTTTGGCAACATCTTTTTCGTACTTAAACGCCAAATCGTAGTAACGGCAGGCTTCTGTCATTTTATTGGCATTTTTTGCTATGTCTGCCATTAGCAAATAACCATCAACAAAGTCTTCTTTGTGCTTAATAGCCGTACCTAATGTCTGCATAGCAGCGTCATCTTGGCGAAGTTTGTATTCGCACTGTGCCTTTGCATACAAATATTGGTGGTTATTTGGTTCTTTTTTCAGAGCATTGTTAAATTCTTTGATGGCAGCATCAAATTTATTGGTTCTTCTTAGGTTTTCACCATTTACATAAAATGTAAGCCCTTCTTGTTGTGCAAAAAGGCTATATGACCAACAAAGTAAGAAAATGTATAGTATTTTTTTCATAAAACGGTTTACTTTATGTAAGAATAATTAAAGAAATCAGACATTAACTACCTTAAAAGTACGTAATAATTACGTAATAAATCACAAATAGTTTACACTATTTACAAGTTCACAAATATTATGCTTTTATGCAAGATTATGAAACAAAACTAATAATAAAATATTAGGGGCTAATTATGAACTAAATACTAAGTTGTCGAGTTAGTTATAAGTATTTCTCAAAAATATTATTTCATCAATTATCTCAAATCCTATGGGAAAAGCATTAGTGATTAACGAAGAAAACTTTGAAAGCATCATCAATACTGATAAACCTGTACTCATTGACTTTTGGGCAGAGTGGTGTGGTCCTTGTCAAATGATAGGACCTGTGGTAGAACAGTTGGCAGGCGAGTTAGACGGTCAGGCTATCATCGGCAAAGTAGATGTAGATACCAACCCTAATCTTTCTGTTGAGTTTGGTATTCGTAGTATTCCTGCTCTTATGGTGCTTAAAAACGGTAAGGTAGTAGAAAAAATGATAGGTGTGCAGCCCAAAGCTGAATTAGAAAAACGCATCAAAGCTCATTTATAGTCAATAATTCCAAAACAGACCCAACTGTAAAAGTAGTTGGGTTTGTTTTTGCCCTTCTATTCAAATTTAGTCTATCACAGGACACCGTTTGAAAGGCTTGGTTTCATCAAATAACTTGCGGTAGGTAACATGTGTTTTGTAGATAGCACCGCCTACCCACTCCGCCACTTTCATCATTTTTGGGTTAAAATCTCCTATCCACTTCATTTCCATAGTGATATACGGATACTTTGGCGTGTGTGCTACCCATGAATAGGCTTTCACAATAGCCATTTCTACCCCTTTTCCCTGATGCTCTGGCACAACACCAAACACCACTCCTACAATACGATTAAATTTTTTGAACAATTTGTAATAAGCAAACCGCATCATTCCCAATACATTCATTTTGCCGTTGAGGTACTTCAAGACTTGGTTAGCATCTAAAATTTGCACATAAAACGCAATAGGTTCATTGTTATAATAGGCAAACCAAATGATTTTTTCATCAATCACGGGTTTCATTAACTTAAACAAATTTTTTACTTGTTCCAACGTCAATTCCGTTACGCCTGCGTGTTTTCCCCATGCCTTATTATAAATCGTACAAAAATCTTGTGCGTATTGCTCCAGTTTACTCAATTCTAAGTGCCTGAAACTAAAACCTTCTGTATCAATAATTTTCTGCCCTCTTGCCTCCATACGTGGGTGCATGGGTTCTGCCAATGTCCGCCTGTAGGTGTATTGTTTAAAATATTCTTGAAACCCATACGCCTTGAATAAATCATTGTAGTAGGCAGGATTGTAGTTCATTGTATAGACAGGCTCGTGGAAACCATCTGCCAAACACCCCCACCAAGAATCCCTCGAACCAAAATTAATGGGTCCGTCCATTGCCTCCATTCCTTGTGCTTGCAGCCAATGTTTACAAGTATCAAATAATAGAAAGGCTGCTGTTTGGTCATTGATACATTCAAAGAAGCCCATACCGCCTGTAGGTTGGTCGTTATCTTTGTGTACTGCCTCTTGGTCTATAAAGGCTGCTACACGCCCAATGGTTTCGCTGTTTTCATTCTGTAATATCCAACGAGTGCATACACCATGATTGAAAAATTTGTTCTTCTTTGGATTAAAAACATTTTCAATGTCATTGTTCAATGGGCGTATCCAATTTGTATCCCCTTTATATATTTTGGTAGGTAAGTTCAAAAACTCTTTGATATGTTGCTTTTGAGTAACTTCTATGATTTTCATGTTAAAAGATGTCCTAAATTAATTATTTGCAAAGTTGGAAACATTTACGAGTCTTAAATATACAAAACCTTTTTTATTTCTTAACTAACTTGTCTGCACTACCTTGCTAATATATAACTCATACACACTAAAAAAGGTGACTTAAGTCATCTTTTTTAGTGTGTAAAGTCATCAAATGCAGTAGTTGAAGTCATCTTTTTTCTATAATTAATTCCTCACCTTTGTAATGTCAAGTATGACACATCACACCTAAAAAACTTGAAATAGTAAATCTTAAACCTCAAATCATCATGGAAACAATAGAAAAAAACGCAAAACCCACAGCTGCTACAGACTTAGCTTTTAATGCTACTGTAGGTATTTACACTTCACACAAAGAAGCTTTACACGCTGTGCATACATTGTTAGAAAATGGGTACAGCAAAGAGTCCATTTCTATAGTTGGTAAAAATAACTTTGTAGAAGAAGTAAAAGGAACATATAACTGGGGAGACGCAGCCGAAGAAGGTATGAAAGTAGGCGGTGTAGCTGGTGGTGTTTTAGGGGCTTTGGCGGGCTTAGGTTTAATTGTTGTTCCGGGCTTAGGCTTAATAGCCACAGGTGGTATTATGGGAGCAATGATACTTAGTGCATTGACCTTAGAGGGAGCAGCATTGGGTAGTATCGGCGGAGGTGCTTTAGGAACTCTATTAGGTAACCGTTTAGGTACAGAAGGCGTTGTGGAGTATGAAAGACACATAGACGGAGGCAAATACATGGTCATTGTGCATACAACAACTGATAATGCAAAAGCTGCAAAACAGTTGTTGCATGAAAAAACAGAACACGAACAAGTAGAAACTCACTAACAATAATCATAGAAAGTAATTCGTACAAATTTACAAATTACTTTCTATTTAACTAAAACAGTTCATTTTCTAAACTAACAACAAACCTACTTTCTATTACTACTACTTATCCATCAATCACAACAACTATGAAAACTGATAATTATGCTCCTGTTGCCTACTTACCTAATGCAACCTCCGAAGGTTTACATATTCACTCAAAGTCATGGTTGCAATCATTGACAATGTGGCAAGACGAAATTCGTTTTTTCAATAGTTTATTAAAGAAAACCACACCACACCAATATCACACACCAGAAGACAGCAAAGAAAAGGTAGCTGTTTTGGAACATTTGGTACGTTTAGAAAAACACTTAGTAGATAATCTCAAAAATGATGTGGTACAACACGAAAAAGAATTAGCTGCACTGCTACAACGTGAACGTATTTTTGGCGAAGCTGAGGAACTAAAATTATACAAAGAAAAACACCAACACCTTTATGAAGAAGTACAAAACTTTGATGTGGCATTTCAAGAGTTGAAATTTCTTATTTATGAATTTCAAAAATAAAAATCATACTCCCTTGATTTACAAAGGTTTCAAGTCCTTTGTAATTTGAGGTTCAGGGTGATGTTGTGCCACAAGTCTATGACTTTGTGGCACACTTCATGGCTTATACAATGCTAAATTCATACAAAAACTACATAATTCTAACTCTTTGTCGTAAATAATTGTTAATTTGGCATTTTGTCAAACAACTAATCATATTTTCGCAATGAGATTTTTCCAATCCTTTACTTTCTTCCTAACAGCTTTATTAAGTTGCCATCATAATTCGCCCCAACAACAACCTTCACAAGATTTTGTGCCTCAAGCCATTTTCTCAGACAGAATCTCACAAGGTATTGTACAAAACAATGATATTACAGAAGCATCTGGTTTGGTTGCCAGCAGAAATTATGTAGGTGGTTTGTGGACTCACAATGACAGTGGTGGTGAAAGTGCAGTATTTTTAGTAGGTGCAAAAGGCGAAAATATAGCAAAATTTACCTTAGAAGGTGTAGCCAATATAGATTGGGAAGAAATAGATATTTGCCCATTTCAAAGTATTCCTTATATTTATGTAGCAGATATTGGTGATAACAGCAAAACCCGTAGCCATTGTACTATTTACCGTTTCGCAGAACCTAAAATTACAGGTACAACACACGCCACAGGCACTATTAAACAAATAGACAAAATCCGTTTTCAATACAATGATGGCAGTCGAGATGCCGAAACTGTAATGATAGACCCCAGCACGCAAGATATTTATGTAGTAAGCAAGAGAGAGGAAAAAAATAGATTGTATATCATTAAATATCCTTACTCTTTGACAGACATTAATATAGCCCAATACGTTACCTCTTTTCCTTTCATTCTTAGTACCGCAGGGGATATTTCGCCTTCAGGCAATGAAGTTTTGATAAAAAACTATGCAAATATTTTTTATTGGAAACGCCAAAACAACGAAAGTTTGGTAGAAACTCTCAAACGCAACCCTACTGCCTTGCCCTACACTTTAGAACCACAAGGCGAAGCTATTGCATGGAAATTAGACGAAACAGGCTACTACACCCTTAGCGAAAAACAAGATGATAAGCCCGTAAATTTATATTTTTACAGACGGAACTAAGCCAATAATTTCTGATAGCCTAATAATAAAATGGCAACAATAGCCACCAACACACCTATTTTATTGAATAGGTGTAGTTTTTCCTTGAAAAGCAGCACCGATATAAAGGCAGAAACTATAATAATGCAAATATTATTGACAGGAAAAACAAAAGCACCATTATTATTAAAGGCTTCCAAAGATTTTAATAGGAAATAAATAGAAAAATAATTAGGTACACCTAAAACAACGCCTCCAATCACACTTCTCCATGTCAAAACCTTGCCTCTTGAAAGTTGAATAAAAATGCCGATTAAACCAATCAAAGCTGCTGTAGCAAATAAACCAATCGGAAAAACAGGCATTTCTTGGGGTTGTAACAAATGTAAATTGGCATAGTTCAAAGAAGTTTCTATTACACCACTTAAAGCAAAAATACTTAGTGGTAACACTATTCTTGCCAAGCCAGAAACGTAAACCATACCCTCTTCTTGTTGCACTTTAGGCGAGTAAGAACTCAAACCTACCGCCACCAATGCCATTAACAAACCTAAAAAATTGAGCTTGTCAAAGTCTTTGGCTACCTCTGCAAAAAACAATAAGTTGATGCCTACAGGTATAACCATCGACATTTTACTGGCTAAAGAGGCAATGGTCATACCTACTTTTTGCGTAGTAAGCCCCATCAAATAAAAAGTGCTAATAAATGTTCCTCCTAAGAACAACGCCAACCACCACCAGTTTTGAGGTTGTATAGTTGCCCACGACTCCGTTCCTACAAACAAGATACCTGTAAGTACACACACCAAATAGTTAATAGCTATGGCATGAAACGTATCTACCCGATACTGTTGGAAATAACGAAACGTAATGAATAATGAAACCGAACAAGCTATTGAAAGTAGTAAGTACAACATAAAATCACTATTGGTATTTTGTATTCTGAAAATTCAACTAAAAACAAATGACATCTTGGTTAAGATGTCATGTTTGATACTATAAATATTTTACAACTCCCATTTTACAGAATTTATCAATTCGTTGGTTAATTCGTTCTTCTGGCGAAAGTTGGGCAAGTTCGTGATAGATTTTCATAATAGTATCTTTCACTGTACTTGCTATTTTTGGAATATCTGTATGCGCACCGCCTGTGGGTTCTTTGATGATGCCATCAATTAAACTCAGTCGTTGCATATCCATAGATGTTAATTTCAAGGCTTCCGCAGCTTGTTCTTTGTACTCCCAACTTCTCCACAAAATAGAAGAACAAGACTCTGGCGAAATTACAGAGTACCAAGTATTTTCTAACATCAACACCCTATCACCAATCGCAATACCCAAAGCACCACCCGAAGCACCTTCACCAATAATAATACAAATTACAGGCACTTTCAGCATAAACATTTCTTTCAAGTTGCGTGCAATAGCCTCTCCTTGCCCACGTTCTTCTGCCTCAATACCCGGAAATGCTCCCGGTGTATCTATGAAAGTGATAATAGGTTTATCAAATTTTTCAGCTAACTTCATTAATCGCAAAGCCTTACGATAGCCTTCGGGATTGGGCATACCAAAGTTTCTATATTGTCTTTGTTTGGTATTACGCCCTTTTTGCTGTCCAATAATCATAAAAGTCTTACCTTCTATACTACCAAAACCGCCTATCATGGCTTTATCATCGCCTACATTTCTATCTCCATGCAATTCAATGAAGTCCGAAGTGATATGCTCAATATAATCTAAAGTATAAGGTCTTTCTGCATGGCGAGAAAGCTGTACTCTTTGCCAACGAGTCAGATTATTATAAGTTTCTATTTTCAGGGCTTCAATCTTGCTTTCTAAGAGTTTTACTGCCTCATCAACATTCATATTGTTTTCAGCAGCCATTTTTTTCATTTCTGCAAGTTTAGCCTCTAATTCAACTATAGGTTTCTCAAAGTCCAAGAGCATATTGTCAGTTTAACTGTTCTAAAAATCACTACTTTGTAATGAACTACTCACAAAAATAAAAAGGCTTTTTGAAAAGCCTTTCTACTAAGCACTATTTTTTTATGATTGAGGAATTGCTGATACAATTTCATTTTCAGATTCTCCAACTTGTCCAGATTTCATCATACCTTCATAATGTTTCATCAACAAGTAACTTTCTATTCTCTGTAAAGTATCCAAGACTACACCCACCATGATAAGCAAAGAAGTACCACCATAGAATTGAGCTAACTCAGATGTAATACCTGACAAAGCTGCAAATGCAGGAAGAATAGCTATTAAAGATAAAAATAATGCACCGGGTAAAGTAATTCTATCTATTACACCACCAATATATTCCGCAGTAGGCTCACCGGGTTCTACACCAGGAATAAAACCACCATTACGTTGCATTTCATCAGAAATTTGGCGAGGATTTACCGTAATAGCTGTATAGAAATAAGTAAATAAAATAATTAATACACAAACTAATACATTATATTGCCAAGAAGTAAAATCAGAAAACTTGGTGTAAATATATACAGCTACATCACTTGTATCTGCAAATGCTGATGCCAATAAAGAAGGAATGAACATCAAAGATTGAGCAAAGATAATAGGCATTACCCCTGCCGTTGTAATTTTCAATGGTAAATAAGAACGTTGCCCTGTAGAAGCCAAAGCCTTATTACGAGAACCTTTACCAATTACTTGTTTAGCATATTGGATTGGAATACGTCTTACGGCTTGAGTAATTAATACTACGCCCATTACAACAAAGAACAAAGCTATCAATTCAATCAAGAATAACAACATTCCGTTACCTCCTTTAGAAGCTCCTTCTGAAATTAATGCGAATGGCAAACGAGAAACAATGCCAATCATAATAATCATAGAGATACCATTTCCAATACCTCTATCTTCTATTCTTTCTCCTAACCACATACAAAACATTGTACCTGTTGTTAAGATAACCATTGCAGAAGTTGTAAAGAACCAACGGTCTATGACAATCGCATCAGTAGGAATAGTGCCAGCTACATACGCAGAGCCTTGTGCCAACGCAATTAATATAGTAAGGACACGAGTAAATTGGTTCATTTTCTTTCTGCCAGACTCTCCTTCCATCTGCATACGTCTGAAATGCGGAAATGCAATTGTTAATAATTGCACTACGATAGACGCAGAAATGTAAGGCATAATGCCTAATGCAAAAATAGATGCACGAGAAAAAGCACCACCAGAAAAAGCATTTAATAAGCCTAACAAACCTTGTTGTGCATTACTATTGGCTAATTGGGCAGGGTCTAATCCCGGCAATACGACATAAGAACCTACTCTAAATACCAGCAACAAAAATAATGTGTTGATGATTTTAGTGCGAAGTTCTTCTATCTCAAAAATATTTTTTATTGTTGTAATGAACTTTTTCATATCCTGAACGAAGTAAAAATAGAGTACGATTTTTCAACCGTACTCACAAAATTAGTCTTTTTTTGACAATAGCACAGCTTTGCCACCAGCTTTTTCTATGGCTTCTTTAGCAGAAGTTGAGAATGCGTGTGCGTGTACCTCGATAGCAGACTTTAACTCGCCTCTACCCAATACTTTTACTAAATCTTTCTTATTCGCCAAACTATGATTTAACAACACATCAAGTGTAAAGGTTTTTGTACCTTTTTCAGCAAGAGCTTGTAAAACATCAAGGTTAATTGGCTGATAAGCCACATGGAATGGGTTTTTGAAACCAAACTTAGGCACACGTCTTTGCAAAGGCATTTGACCACCCTCGAAGCCGATTTTGTGGCTGTAACCAGAACGTGACTTCGCACCTTTGTGACCTCTTGTAGATGTGCCACCCCAACCAGAACCTTCACCGCGTCCAAGACGTTTGTTAGGCTTAGATGCACCTCCAGCGGCAGGTTTTAATGTATGCAGTTTCATTATAGCTATATTTTTTTGTTCCAAAATAAACTATGTAACAGAGATTACTCTGATACTTTCACTAAATGAGCAACTTTACGTACCATGCCAAGAATCTGTGGAGTTGCTTCATGTTCTACAGTTCTGTTAATCTTGCCTAAACCTAAGGCTACAATCGTAGCTTTTTGGTCTTGCGGTCTTTTAATGGTACTTCTTACTTGTGTAATTTTTATTTTTGCCATGATGATTAGCCGTTAAATACTTTTGACAATTTTACACCACGTTGTTGAGCCACAGCCAAAGGGTCTCTCATTTTCACCAACGCATCTATAGTAGCTTTCACTACGTTATGAGGGTTAGACGAGCCTTTAGACTTCGCCAATACGTCTGTAATACCCGCAGACTCTAATACGGAACGCATCGCACCACCCGCAATAACACCTGTACCAGGTGCAGCTGGACGCAACAATACAAAACCGCCACAGAACTTGCCTTCCATCTCATGAGGAACAGTACCTTTCAAAATAGGCACTTTTACCAAGTTCTTCTTAGCATCTTCTATGCCTTTCGCAATAGCATCAGTAACTTCGTTAGCTTTACCTAAGCCTTGTCCTACAACACCTTTGCCATCACCTACGACAACAATAGCTGCAAAACTGAATCTACGACCACCTTTTACTACTTTTGCAACACGTTTAACAGCTACTACTTTCTCTTTCAATTCAATTTCGCTAGCTCTAACGGTTTTTACATTTATTTGTGACATATTGATATTTCGTTGTTTCTGTGATAAAACGAGGGTGAAGTATTAGAAATCTAAACCGCCTTCTCTTGCTCCCTCTGCTAATGCTTTGATTTTGCCATGATACAAGTAACCGTTACGGTCAAATGCCACTTTTGTAATGCCTGCTTGCAAAGCCTTTTCAGCAATTTTTTTGCCCACTTCTTTAGAAGTAGCAACATTTGCGTTCATTACTTTGCCTAACTCTTTAGAAGACGCACTTACTAAAGTGTTTCCCTTCGTATCATCAATGATTTGTGCGTAGATACCTGTATTACTTCTGAAAACAGATAAACGAGGTCTTTCTGTTGTGCCAGTCAGTTTTCTACGGATACGATTTTTTATTTTAACTCTTCTATCAGATTTAATAGTTGCCATTGTTCAAAATATTTTGAAAGTTTTGTTATTGATTTTTGTATCTTAGTACAAAAGACTAAGATACAAAACCGCCAATAACCACTAAATATATTATTTCTTAGATGCAGATTTACCAGCTTTACGGCGGATAGTTTCACCCACAAAACGTACACCTTTGCCTTTGTATGGCTCAACTTTACGAAGTGAACGGATTTTAGAAGCTACAAACCCGATTAATTGCTTGTCAATACCTGTCAAACTAACTGTTGGATTCTTACCTTTTGGCATTTCGGCAGCAACTTTTAACTCAGAAGGAATTTCCAAGTAAATACTGTGTGAGTAACCTAAGCTAAGTTCCAATACTTGACCATTAGCAACAGCCTTGTAACCAACACCGACTAATTCCATATCTAACTTATACCCTTCTGTTACACCTACAATCATGTTTTGCAACAAAGCTCTATATAAGCCATGCATTGCCTTGTGGCGTTTTTGTTCGGTAGGTCTTTCTACAACAATAGTATTGTCTTCTTGTTTAATAATGATGTCAGCATCAACTTTCTGTACTAATTCGCCTTTCGGTCCTTTTACTTTCACAGTGTTGTCTGCTGCAAGGGTCATTGTAACACCCGCAGGTACTACAATAGGTTTTTTACCAATACGTGACATGATAATAAAGTTTTAGATGTCAGAACTTCGAACCATTCGAAGCCTTAGTTCTCTAAACTGTGAGGTAGTGCAGATTGCACCACCCACAGGATTGAGGTAATTTTTTAGTAAACGATACAAAGTACCTCACCGCCTACATTAAGTTGGCGAGCTTCTTTGTCGGTCATTAAACCTTTTGAAGTAGAAACCACTGCTACACCTAAGCCGTTTAATACGGTAGGTATTTCGTTAGCTTTTGCGTATTTACGCAAACCCGGTCTACTTACCCTTTCCAAATGCACAATAGCAGGAAGTTTAGTTACAGGGTTGTATTTCAAGGCGATTTTGATGGTAGCTTTGTTACCTTCATTTTGCTCGAACTTATAGCTCAAGATAAAGCCTTTGTCAAACAACACTTTTGTAAGTTCCTTTTTGAGATTTGAAGCAGGTATCTCCACTATTCTGTGGTTTGCTTTGATTGCGTTTCTCAATCTTGTCAGATAGTCTGCTATAGGATCTGTCATGAGTGTCTATATTTTAAACCTTACTGTTCGTAAAGTTGATTTGTCTTTAATGATTTGAAGAAAAATTCTAACTTAAATGTTAGTGTAAAGTGCCGACTACCAGCTTGACTTTGTTAAACCGGGTATCTTACCTTCGCCTGCCATTAATCTGAACATATTACGGCAGATGCCGAATTTACGCATATATCCTCTTGGTCTTCCCGTTAATTTACAACGGTTACGCAAACGGACTTTTGAAGAGTTACGAGGAAGTTTATCTAAACCTACCCAGTCTCCAGCTGCTTTCAATTCAGCTCTTTTCTTGGCATATTTTGCCACTAATCTTTCACGTTTTCTTTGACGTGCTTTGATAGATTCTTTTGCCATGTTATTTCAATTATTTTTGTTTTTTGAATGGCATTCCTAACAATTTCAGCAACTCTCTCGCTTCTTCGTCAGTTTCGGCAGTTGTAACAAAGGTAATATCCATACCTGTAATTTTGTTCACTTTATCTATACTAATTTCGGGGAAAATGATTTGCTCTTTTACACCCAAAGTATAGTTGCCTCTACCGTCAAAACCAGTATCACTGATACCTTCGAAATCTCGTACACGAGGGAGTGCAATAGAAGCAAGCCTGTCTAAGAATTCGAACATGATGTCGCCTCTTAAGGTTACTCTCGCACCGATTGGCATATTCTCACGCAATTTGAAGTTAGAGATAGCTTTCTTAGACTTTGTTGCTACAGCTTTTTGACCTGTAACCATTGTCAATTCTTCTATACCTATTTCAACTTGCTTTTTATCAGCTACTGCTGAGCCAATCCCTCTATTGATACAAATTTTAGTCAATCTTGGCACTTGCATAAAAGATTTGTAATTAAATTTTTCTTGCAATGCTTTTGCGACTTCATTTTTATATTTTTCCTTTAATCTTGGTGTAGTAGCCATTGTTATACAACAGTATTAGATTTTTTTGTATATCTTTCCAACTTACTCGTTGTGGCGTTGCGTCTGCGTCCCACACGAGTAGGCTCACCAGTTTTAGGGTCAATCAACATCACATTAGAAATGTGAATGCTTGCTTCTTTTTCAATAAAGCCGCCCTCTGGTTTCGCTTGTGAAGGTTTTACGGCTTTTTTCACCAGATTTAAACCTTCAATGAATACGCGTTGTTTCTCTTTATCAACTTTTACGATAATGCCTTCTTTGCCTTTTTCGTTGCCAGAAATGACTTTCACTTTATCGCCAGTTTTTACGCGAAACTTCACGTTATGCTTTTTGACAACTTTGTTAGTATGTGCCATAGTTCTTTTTTTTTTCTAAAATTAAGTCTATACGCTACAGAACTTCAGGAGCTAACGAAACAATTTTCATAAATTGTTTGTCGCGAAGTTCACGAGCTACGGGTCCGAAAATACGAGTACCACGTGGTTCGTCGTTGGCGTTAAGCAATACTACGGCGTTATCGTCAAAACGGATATATGAACCATCTTTACGGCGAGTTTCTTTGCGAGTTCTTACAACAACTGCTTTAGAAACACTGCCTTTCTTCATGTTACCTGAAGGAACAGCAGATTTTACCGTTACGACTACTTTATCGCCTATTCTTGCGTACTTCTTACGAGTACCGCCCAGAACACGAATAATAAGGACTTCTTTTGCACCACTATTATCCGCTACATTACATCTTGATTCTTGCTGTAACATTGTATTTCAAAGTTTTTAGTCTGCCTGAGACGGCTTACTTAGCCTTTTCAAGGATTTCGACTAATCTCCAACATTTGTTTTTGCTCAAAGGGCGAGTTTCCATGATTTTCACTAAGTCGCCTTCGTTACAAGTGTTGTTTTCGTCGTGTGCCATGAATTTCGTGGTTTTTTTCATGATTTTACCGTACTTAGGGTGCTTAACACGTCTATCTACAGCTACGGTGATTGACTTCTGCATTTTATTGCTTACTACCACGCCAATTCTTACTTTTCTTTGATTTCTTTCCATCGTTTTCTTACAGATTTTTACAGGCTCGCCTGTTTATTACTTGTTATTGCTTGCTGCGTTTTGTTTTGCTGTAATCGCAGTAAGCATTCTTGCGATGTCTTTTTTCAAATTGCGAACTTGCATTGGATTTTGTAAAGGTGCTATAGCATTGTCAAATTTTAATGACGCTAATTGGCGTTTTACCTCTACTACTTTCTCTTGCAATTCATCAATTGATAACTTTTCGATGTCTGCGTATTTCATTGTTCTACGAGTTTAATTATTCGGCTACTTCTACGTAACGTCTGTTGGTTACAAACTTCGTAACCACTGGCAACTTTTGAGCTGCTAATGCAAGAGCCTGTTTTGCGATTTCTTTAGGTACACCTACGACTTCGAAAATCACAGTACCGGGTTTGATAGTAGCTACCCATAATTCAGGAGCACCTTTACCTTTACCCATACGAACTTCGGCAGGCTTACGAGTGAGTGGCTTGTCTGGGAAAATACGTATCCAAACTTGACCTTCACGTTTCATAGCACGAGTAACAGCTATACGAGCAGCTTCTATTTGGCGTGCTGTTATCCAAGCCGGTTCCATGGATTTGATACCAAAATCGCCGAAAGACAACTCCGCACCTCTGGTTGCCAAGCCCTTGATTCTTCGCTTTTGCTGTTTTCTGAACTTGGTTCTTTTTGGCTGTAACATTGTATTGCGTAATTTTAAATACTGAAATTCAAGATAACTTGCCTAACAAGAGTTACTACTCTGTTTGAGCATAAAAGATTTCTCCGAAAAACTTTATTGTATTCAGTAAGCAGTTGAAGTAGTGTTGTAAATTTTACAATTTACTTTTAGCTTTTACAAAAATATAATTTACTGCAACTTGTGGACTTATATTCATGTCTAAAATGAGTACAGTATCCAGAGAATAGTTGTTATCGGGCTGCAAAATTACTACAATTTATTCGCAATGCAAATAATACTATCTTTTTTTTCAAATTATTTTTGAAAATTTCAGCCCGTTTTTAGTGGTATATTAGCTTGAAAAAGAATAGGTTACAAATGTACGTTTTTTATTTGATATAACTACAGTTTTTTAAGCTGATTTTTAGCATATCTTTTCTGTTTTCTGCTCAAAGAAGACGTAGCTACTTTTTCGTAGTATTTTTTGGCTTCGGCTTTTTTGCTCATATCTCTGTATAAGTCGCCTAAATTGATATATAAGACATGGCGGTTGGGGAATCTTTGCAGACATTCCAATAGTATTTTTTCGGATTTACTATATTGTTTTGTTTTCCAATAGGCAAAGCCCAAATTATTGAGGTATTCGTCTATTTTTCCTTCGGCTGCATAGCTGCCTTGTTGGATATTTTGGTACAGTTCTTCCCAAATTTTAATGGCTTCTGTGGCTTTATTGTTTTGAAGTAATAGCAAAGCCTCTGCATTTTTTTTGTTTCGTTCTTTGCCTACTTCGCTGCCTAATGTGTTGGTAGTGCTTGGAGGATTAGCCAAGTTAGTTGCTGTAATTATTTTTCCGTCATAATACAAATAGGTTTTACAAGCTACACCATCATTGGCAGGGCTGTATGATTGCAACAGGGCTACTTTTGTGCCTTCTACCTTCCAACTTTCAAAAGAACCTAAGCCTCCACAAAATTGATAGTTATAGAATTGCTCTGCCCCTAATACTTTGTTGAGATGTGTCGTATGATTTTGGTCTATTTGGTGTTGTTGGGTATCATAAACAAAAATCTTTGCTACAGTGCCGTCTGCGGGGGACATAGACCAATTATCTTTGTCTTCTGTCCGTTCTTTGGAAACGTACACCAATAAATAATGTGATTTGGGCAAGGCAATGACGTGCTTTTGCTGCACTTTTTGATTAGCCACAAAGTCTATGTAAGGGGCTAAGGTAGTAAAGTTGCTGGGTAGCTGTTCTTGTGCAAAGGCAGTAGTAGCCCACAACAAAGAGATGAACAATGCTACGTATCGGAAATGGGTAGAAAATAGTAAAGCCATGAATAAGAAACTTTTAACAACGAATAATAGAAAGTTTTTAATTATTTTGCAACAAATCCTTGAAAGTTATGAAACTTCTTTGTATATTATTTTCAGTCTTGTGTTTGGGGGCTTGTAGTAGAGAGTGGCAGCCTCGCCAAAATGTACCCTTAGCAATTCAACAAAAACTGGTAGCGGAGTATCAGGGCGTAAAGTCCTTGCGTTGGTACTATGACGGCAAGCATTACACTGCCCATTTTCGGCGAGCTTCGTACAATTATTTATTCAAATTCGATACACAAGCCAATTTGGTACAAAGAAAAGAAGAAATACCTTTGAGAAATTTTCCTACTGCACTCAAAAATTGGCTTGCCCAACAGTATCCGTCTTATCAGTTGCGGAAAGCTGCTATTCGCACCACACAATTACAGACAGACACAGTGTATGTAGCTGAAATACAACGTGGTATGAAATTTTATGAATTATATTTTACTACTTCGTGCAACCTCTTAGATAAAAAAGTTGTCTTTCCAGAAGATACAAATAGAAGGTCTTTGGGAGGCATCTATTGGTAAAGCAACTTCGATAACAACTTTCAACTGATGCTATACGTATTTATTCAAGACAATTTTTTTAGTAAACCAATTAGGTAAATGTATAGGCTATTCACTTTGGGGCTGTTCGGTATTTTTTTATCTACACTTACGTATGCACAAGATTTAAAGAAAATTGATAGTCTGTATCAATTAGCTAATTTGCGTACTGTAGATACGGCAAAGGTACGTTTGTATGAGCAAATTGTCTATGAATATACGATTAGCACCAAGTATTTAGCAAAGGCAAAGTTAATTACAGATACTTTGTGCCAAATGGCAGCACAACTGCAAGATGTAAATAGTTTGGTTGCTTGCTTAGACACTCGTGGTTCTAATTTGAGGCATGAAAGTAAAAATGCAGAAGCTATTGTTTTATACGAACAAGCCCTACAAAAAATTAGAGAGATAAATAATAAATATAGAGAGGCATATATTCTAAACAATATAGGTCTTGCGTATGCTCGTTTAGACGACTACCAAAAATCTATTGATTACCACTTACAAGCACAGAAAATAGCTGAAACTACCAACAATCTACGCAATTTAGCTAATGCAACTGTAAGTATTGGAAATTGTTATAGACGAATGAAACGGTACGAATTAGCCCTTACTTATTTTCACAGAGGACTTGCCTTAGAAAAAACCCAAAATGTCAAATTAGGCATTTCTATTAACATGAATAATATTGGAATTATTCATAGTCATTTCAAAAACTATGACTCTGCACTGTATTATATTCAAAAATCTTTGGAATTAAGCCAAGTTATTCAAAATCACAAAGGTATTGCTATTTCGTATGGACATTTGGGAAGCATTTATCTGGCAAAAAAGGATATGTCTAAGGCTTTGACGTATTACCTCAAAGCCTTAGACTTAGACGAGGAGTTAGGCGATAAAAGGTATATTAGTGAATCGAATTTATTAGTAGGCAATTTGTATAATGAATTGGGCAATTATAAGTTAGCTATTAAGCACTTAGAAAGAGCTTTGGAAGTAGCTAAAATCATTCGTTCTAAATCAAAAATACAGTCTGCTTACGAAACATTGGCGAAAGTACACGCCAATATGAAAGTGTATGATAAAGCCTTTATGTATTCTGAGCAAGCTATTTTGTATAAAGATAGTGTGTTGAATGAGGAAAATCAACGCAATATAGCTCAACAAGAAGCACGTTTTCAGAACGAAAGTAAAGAAGCACAGATAAAATTATTGCAAAAAGACCAATTACATAACGAGGCTATTATCAAACAACAAAAGAATATCTTTTTGGCAATGGGCATGGCTATTGTGTTGTTTATTGTTTTGGTATTTGTGTTAATCTATAACAACCGCCAAAAACACTTTATCAATCAGTTACTAAGAGAACAAAAGACAGAAATAGAACAGCAACGCAACAATATTGTGGAACAGCACAAAGTTTTGGAGGTCAAAAACCAAGAAATTGCTAAAAAGAATATTGATATTACTGCCAGCATCAACTATGCCCAACGGATTCAGGCTGCGATTTTACCAACGGCAGAGAGTATCAGCCAAATTTTTGAGGAGTTTTTTATTTTTTACCAACCACGCGACATTGTTTCAGGAGATTTTTATTGGGCATACCAAGCCAAAAGAAATAGCAAACTCTATTCTATTATGGTAGTGGCAGACTGCGTGGGGCATGGCGTACCGGGTGCTTTTATGTCTATGATTGGCAACAACATTTTGAACAATATTATAAAGGAAAATAGAATTGTAGAACCAGAACGAATATTGTCGTTAGTAGATGTGGAAATTGTAAAGACATTGCAACAAAAACAAAGCAAAAGCAAAGATAGTATAGACATGGTGGTTTTGTGTATAGACCAAAATGAACGAATGGTGGAGTTTGCAGGAGCTATGAACCCATTACATTATGTACAGAATGGCGAATTGCACACGATTAAAGGAGATAGTTTGAATATAGGCGGTTATTTACACGCAGACGAAGACGAAAAACTATTCACTAAACACACTATTCAATTACCGACAATAGGCGAAAAAACGGTATTTTATTTGACTTCAGACGGTTATCAAGACCAATTTGGCGGTGAAAAGAACAAAAAGTTTATGGTGAAACGCCTGAAAGAAATGTTTGTGAATATTCACACCCAAAGTATGGAAGCTCAAAAAAATATTTTACAAACTACTCTCAATAAGTGGATAATAGACGGTAACGAACAACAAACAGATGATGTTACGATTGTGGGAATTAAGTTGTAAGCTAATCTAAGAAGGGTTTTTGCGAAAAATTTGCAAACTCTTAGATAACTGCTACCTTTGGCTGCAATAAACCAAGTGTATGTTATGTCTGTTCATCAAGAAGTTAAGAAAGTAACCACCCATCAGTTACAAATGATGAAGAATAGAGGTGAAAAAATCTCTATGCTCACTGCCTATGACTATTCTATGGCAAAATTGGTAGATGCCGCAGGAATAGATATGATTTTAGTAGGCGACTCTGCCTCTAATGTCATGGCAGGGAACGAAACCACGCTACCGATTACCCTCGACCAAATGATTTACCATACAAGCTCTGTAACCAAAGCCGTTAGTCGGGCTTTCGTGGTGGCAGATATGCCTTTTGGTACGTATCAAGGCGACTCGTTGGAGGCTTTGCGGTCTGCGGTGCGAATTATGAAGGAGGCAGGGGCACATGCTGTAAAAATGGAAGGAGGCAGCGAAATTCGTGAATCTGTGGAAAGAGTATTGAGTGCTGGTGTGCCTGTGATGGGACATTTGGGGCTTACCCCGCAGTCTATCTACAAATTTGGGACATATACCGTAAGAGCCAAAGAAGAACAAGAAGCCCAAAAGCTATTAGAAGATGCCCAGTTATTGCAAGAATGTGGCTGTTTTGCGATTGTTTTGGAGAAAATCCCTGCGGAATTAGCCAAAAAAGTAGCTGAAACTATTGCTATTCCGATTATTGGTATTGGTGCGGGGCAGCACGTAGATGGGCAAGTATTGGTTTTGCACGATATGTTGGGCATTAACAAGGAATTTAAGCCTCGTTTCTTACGTAGATACGCTGATTTACATACTGTAATTACGGAAGCAGTACAACAGTATGTTACAGACATAAAAAACAGAGATTTTCCTAACGAAAAAGAAGGTTATTAAACTAACAGTATCACTTATATTTTTTTGATTATCAAGACTTTCCAAGTTTTATAGTGTCGTGCCGTAAATTGTTATACTTAGTATTCAAGAAGTTCTCTAAAGATGTCATCTTTTGAAAAGATGACATCTTTAGAGAACTTCTTGAATACTGTCAACTTTTTTCTCTGAAAGAAATTAGTTTTGCTATAAGTTTTTAAAGCACGATACTAAAAGACTTGGAAAGTTTTAAAAAATATCCTCCCTATTGAGGCAACTAAAATATTTTTGATTTTTACCACAAAAAAAGTGTTGTCGAGTTTTAATAGAAATATAAGACCTTTCCCCAAAAAATACAGAGAGTTTTTGGCAAATTGCATATTATACTAACAGCTCTCTTATGTTATTTCTCGATATACCTTGGGTTGCCGACAATCCTACTTCGGTTGGGGCTACCATTTCCCTCTTTTTGTTCAATAAACTCTATTTATTGTTAATAGCTTTATGCGTTTTCTTGTTTCCCGGCATTATTTTAAGGGTCAAAGCCTTAGCAAGTGGACGCAAAGGAGCAGGTATTTTGCAGCCTTGGAAAGATATGTGGAGGTCTGTCCGCAAAGGCTCTGTATATAGCACCACCACCTCTATTATTTTCCAAATAGCCCCTACCATTTACTTGGCTTCTGTACTATGTGCAGTGGCTTTATTACCGTTTGACGGGCAGCCAAGTTTGCTATCTTTTAAAGGAGATTTTGTATTTTTTGCGTATATTTTAGCATTAGGTCGTTTTTTCATGGTCATTGCAGCCTTAGATACAGGTAGCCCGTTTGAAGGTATGGGGGCAAATCGGGAAGCATTGTACGGTTTATTAGTAGAACCTTCGTTTTTTATTTTGGTGGGTTCTTTGGCAATGCTCACAGGTTATACTTCTTTTCAAGACATTTATACACACCTCAACTTTGAAGACGACTATTTCGAGGTTGTTTTGGGCTTATTGGCAACCTATCTTTTAGTACAAATAGCTTTGATAGAAAACAGCCGTATGCCTGTAGATGACCCAACAACGCACTTAGAACTTACAATGATACACGAAGTCATGATTTTGGACAATAGTGGGATAGATTTGGCAATGGTGCAACTAAGTTCACATATAAAATTCGTGATTTATGGTACATTAATAGCCAATTTCTTTTTGGTCAAACAAATATTGAACGACAACTTTACGTTTTTGGTTAATAGCCTTATTTTTGTGGGCATCAATGTATTATTTGCCATTACGATTGGCTGGGTGGAGTCTTTCAGAGCCAGAAATCCATTGCCCAAAAACCCTCAATTTATCATAGCTTTGTCGTCTGTGGCGGTGATTATTTTCTTTACAGTCTTAATTATTACGCAGAAATATATTAGTTAAACAAAAAAGCCCCTCTCCAAATGGAGAGGGGTTGGGGTGAGGTAAAATCGTAATGCTACATAAAATTTTTATTGTGTTTGCTCCACAAATTTTCCTTCTGGGCTTATCTGCCATGTTTTTTTGCCTGTAGGTGTCGTGCTTAACACTTCATTGTCTTTGCCACTTTGTTGGTAGTCTTTTTTCCACTTTCTTTCAAATTCTTCGACAACTACTTCTGTGCCTGTAGCATTAATTTCGCAAGAGGCTTCGGCATAAGGACTTCGGAAAGCTACTGTTTTTTGGTCTATCACTTCGCCTTTTTTGTCCAACGTAAACAAAACATAGTTGAAACAACGAAAATCTGCCCCAACACTCTCCATTTGTGTCGTATCTGCATTAATCATCAATAAATCAAACTGCCCGTTGGTCTTGAAACGTGCCGAATAACCATTGATGTATGTTTTAAGAGCCTCTCTATATTTTGTTTCTATTGGGTTGTCTATGTAATAGGGATTATCAAAATTTGCGTCCCTATTCAATTTAGGCGGTGTCGCAGCCATTTTAAACGGTAAATCTACCATAGGGAATTGTTCTAAGAAATAAGTACGGCGAGCCTCCTCTCTTTCGGCAGGGGCAGAAAGATTAACAGCGTAGAACAACTTGTATTGCGGAGTTTTTCTGAATTTCTCAAACAGTGGGTCTGTTAAAATGGTGTTTTTGTCTATAAAGCCTTTTTCATAGGCTTCTGTCATTTCATATACCAATTCTTCATAATATTGGTTTTCAGACATTGTTTTGAGTAATAAAATCCTTAAATTGGCTTGTGTAGGTGGTTTTAAGCCTGTTTGCGTATCAAATTCTTTGATTTTATCGCCAAAAGTACACTCTTGCATATCTATTGCAGCCCGAATAGCCTCTTGTGCTTCCGAAAGTTCATGTTCTTTCAACAACAGCTCGGCAACTTTGGCATACACCGCCACACTTGGAAAATAAGTCAAGGCACGTTGATACCAATGAATACTTTTTTGCAAATCTTGCCCTTCTAACTGTTTGGCTTTGCTGACCTGCCCTTGTGCCAAATCCATTAATACTTTTAGGCTGTCTGTGCCTACATAATTTTTAGCAAATCTTTCTTTGATGTCATAGACCCAATACATTTTGGAGGGGCGAATGACATAACTGATAGGCTCACGGACAATCGTCTGTTCGGCAGTTGTCGTAGTTTCGGCTTTTTTACAAGCTATCAAGGCAGTGCCTACGGCAAAAAAATAAAAAAGTTTTTTCATATTGTAGTGTGGCAAAACAGAGAAAAATTTTAGGTGTGCAACTAACTCTTAGCAACTTGATACGCCAACCCCGCCCAGCCAATCATAAAAGCCGAACCGCCTATCGGTGCTACAGCCCCCAATGGCGTAACGCCTGTAAGAGCCAAGACGTACAAACTTCCACTAAATAAGAGAATTCCCACTAAAAAACAATAGGCAACAAAGGTTATTTTAGGGAACTTGTCGTGCAGACTACCAACTAATAACAAGCCCAAAGCATGGTAAAAATGGTATTGGCTGGCTGTTTCAAATACTTCGGGCTTGCCCACTTGTTGTAAGATAGGTTTGAGGGCATGACTACCGAAAGCCCCTATCATCACTGCTAAACAAGTGAAAATTGCCCCTATAATCAAGATAGATTTTGTATTCATGGTAAATAGAAAATTATAGATTTATTGCCCCAACAAATTTTTGTCGACCAATACATATAGGTAAGTACCGTTGTCCGTAACTTGAAGTTCAAAAATTTCTTTTTGGTAAAGTTCCTCTAATTTTGCTTTGGCGGTATCCACAGAAACATCTGCTTTGAAACACAATGCCGAAGGTGTAAGACTCCCCCCCATAGCTATTGCCAACCTGATTACTTCAGCATCTGTTAAAGCCGTTTTTGAGTTAGACTTGGGTAAATGAATAGACGGATTACTGCCTTTTTCATAGCCTTTTATCATGTAGGTTGTTCCAGTCCAGTCATTCCAATCGTAGTGTGTGGAAATCACTCCAGACATTGTTAGACTATCCAATTTAATTTTGGCATCGGCAAGGCTCACATCAAAATGTTCGCAGACTAAGGCTGGCGTAACTCTGCCATTGTTTTGCTTGGCTAACTCCACAATATCTCTGTCTGTTATTTTACTGCCTATTTGTTTGAGTTTTGAGGTGTAGTACCACAACGTAAAGCCCACGCCTCCGCCTGCTGTTACTAAGGTGCTTGCCAAAATCATTAGTTTATGAAGTTCCATGTTATTTACTGTCTAATGCTTGTGATTAATTCATTTTTTCTTTTGACCTATTGTAATAAGTCATTGCTTCGGCTTGCCATTTTTTGAGGTCACTGATACGGGTGTCATGCGAAGGGTGCGTAGAAAGATATTCTGGTGTATTAGATTTTCCTGTAGCTAATTGCATTCTTTCCCAAAACTTTGGAGCTTCGGCGGGATCATAGCCTGCTAAGGCTGCAAAAATTAACCCCAATTTGTCCGCCTCCGATTCGTGGAGTCTGCTATATTTCAACAAGCCTAATTGTGTACCTACACCTACAGCTTGCAAAATAAGTTGATTGGTCAATGTATTATTTTGTTGTACGGCAACAGCCCCTACGGTCATGCCTGCTTGTACCATCATAGTTTGGCTGGCTCTTTCTGCCCCATGTTCTGCTATGGCGTGGGCTATTTCGTGTCCCATCACTACTGCCAAGCCCGCCTCGTCTTTACAAACAGGAATGATGCCCGTATAAACCACTACTTTGCCTCCCGGCATACACCACGCATTTACCTCTTTGCTTTCTACGACATTAAACTCCCATTGAAAGCCCTTCAGACGGTCAGACATATTTTTTTCTGCCATGTATTGTTCTACGGCTGCCTGAATACGTTGCCCCACCCGCCTTACCAAAGCTACATTGTCTTGGTTGGTAGAGAGTTTATTTTGGGTAAGAAACTCTTTGTATGCACTAAAACTCTGCGATTGCATCGTAGAGGCTGGTATAAAATTAACTTGTCTGCGTCCTGTAACAGGTACAGACGTACACGCAGCTACCATCAGCCAAGTAGTTAAACTCAAGATTATTTTTTTCATCTCACAACAGATTTTTTGATAAAACTATGAAAATTATACGGAAAAAAACTAAATTGATAAACCAAATTGATACTTTTATTTGACATTTTACTCCCTATTCAATGATGTTACTCGCAACACTGCCTAATTTGTCTGCAATTACATCTGTGCAACAACTTATTCAAACTACTTGTGAGTGGTTGGTACAATTAACGATTACAGAAGGTATATTGTATTGGCAAAAAGGCAACAACAACACCTATTCTCTGCAATATTTACACAGCCATTCAGACAAAGAAAGTTGGGATTTATCGCAATTTGTACCTTTGCTCACCCAACAAACGGCAATATATACTACCTATCCTTATTTCCTGCAAACAACTCTTACAGCCCATAGCTACAAAGTGAGTTTTGCCAATGAAGATTATGGTTATTTATTAGTATTGTCTAAAGAAGAAGATTTTGAGTATCCTTTGAGTGGGGTTTTGCTTGCGACTTTAGCCCAACTGGTGGCTGCTTATTGCCGTCAAATAGCTACTACTAAACAGCATACGGTACATTCTTATCGTCCAAAGACCGAAGAAACCCCTATAATTCCAATGGGACAGTTTAAAGTTTTGTTGGTAGAAGATACCTTAGCTCACCAAATTATTACGTCTAAGTTTCTGAAAAATATGGGGGCGTATGTAGAAATAGCTGCCAATAGTGCCGAAGCAATACAAAAGGTACAAGAAAACACCTTTGATATTGTACTTATGGACTTGCAACTGCCCGACAAAGACGGTTTTGCTACCACAATGCAGCTACGGCAATTAGGCTATCAAATGCCGATTGTGGCACTTACCGCAGAAAACGGTACGGAAGTACAACAACAAGCCCTTGCGAATGGCTTGAATGGGGTACTTTCAAAGCCTATTCAGCTAACAGAATTGAAACCTACGATTGAAAAATTAAGAGATATGAAACCAGTTACGTCGACAGTACACCAACCCGACTACACTTTTTTGATGGAAGCTGCTAATGGCAATACAGCTTTTTTTGAAAATATGCTGAAAATTACGATTACAGAATTTGAACAGTTTGAAAACAATTTTGGTGAGGCTCTAAAAAAGCAAGACACTACGGTTTTACGGCAATTACGCCACAAAATATTACCACATTTAACTTCCTACAGATTGTACCGCCTACAAGCCGATTTGGAACAGTTGATTATTTTGGCAGAAAAAGAGTATTGGAAACAAGCCGATAAGCTACTTGCCGAAGTGCTAAAAGGTTTGCAACAAGCCCAACAGCATTTTAAGGGGCAGTTAAAGTAAAGTGCAATTAGGCATATTTGTTGTAGAGTTTTGGTAAATATTCCGTCAAAAAAACATGAAATTGTCAAGCATACTTTCTATAGCCCTCGTGTGTGGGGTACATTGGGCTTATAGCCAAGTTTCTAAGGTAGATGAAACGAAGTTTAAGCAATATAAAACCGTAGCCGATTCTTATTTTGACCAAAAGGATTTTAAGGCTGCACGCCGTTTTTATCAAATGGCACTGTTGAACAAACCAAATGAAAAGGCTTCTATACAACGGATAGAAGATTGTAATAAAAAGTTAGAATCTGCGTCCAATAAATTTTTGAAAGAAGGCAATAAACTATTTGACAAAGGCAATATAGAAGGGGCTACAGCACAGTATGACTCTGCTTATTTGTACTACCCTCTCAATCCGCAATGTAAAACAGAACAAGAGAAAGCCTATAATGCAAATTTGAACAATACCTTTCAAAAAGTAGTGGCAGGTACTCACTTTGACTGGGCAAACTCCGCAGTAACTCTACAAGACGGCGGCATGGTCATTGCAGGGAGGTCAGATTCTAACACCTCTGGTGATAACATGAACAAAAACATCATTCGCCTTGATGCCAACGGCAATGTACTTTGGAATAACTTTTATGGTGAAGCCGAAAGTGAAGAGGCATGGGCTATTGCACCTTGCAAAGATGGCGGTTTCTTGACGGTTGGCTATTCAGATTCGTATGGTAGTGGCTCTGGTATGAAAGACGTTTGGGTATTGAAAATAGATAAAGACGGCAAAAAACAATGGGACAAGGTTTTTGTTACGAATGAAGCCATAGACGAGGCAACTTCTGTGATAGAAAACGAAGACGGAACTTTTATGGTCGTTGGCAACTCTATTCCTATTAATCCCGGAAATATAGGGGACGTAATCGTTATCAAAATAGGGGCAGATGGGCAGGAACTCTGGAAAAAAGAGTACAAAGACGAAGGCAATGACGAGGCAAACGAAATTATCAAAATAAAAGATGGTTACTTGATTGCTGGGCGTATGGAGGTGGAGAAAAAAAGATGGGATGCTTGCCTGATAAAAATAGACAAAGACGGTAACAAACAATGGACTAAAACCTTTGGCGGTGGCGATGATGACCTTGCCAATGCAGTAGTACAAACTAAAGACGAGGGTTTTGTGATGGTAGGACATACCTACTCTTATGCAAAAGCAGGAAGTTTTGATGCGTGGGTAGTGAAATTAGATAAAAACGGGACAATCAAATGGGAAGACACCTATGGCAGTGGAGCTTCTGATGAATTTTTGGGCGTAGTTGAATTGTCTGACGGTAGTATCGTGGCGGCGGGTTATACAGAAAGTTATTTGCCTGTGAATAACGTGAATACAAGCAAAGACGGAGATGAAATTTTTATTGTCAAAATCAGTGCGGTAGGTGATGAAGTGTGGCAACGTACTTGGGGAGGCGTAGGCAACCAACGTATTCAGGCTTTGGAAGTCAATAAAGAGGCTATGTTAATCATGGTGGGTTATGTAGAAGACCCTAACACTCGCAATACAGACGTACTGGCTATCAAGGCTAATAAAGGAGGCGTTTTTAAGAAAACAGACAAATAAAAGTAGTCGTTTTAGTAACAGTTATTGCCCTTTTCCTATACAGGAAAAGGGCTTTTTTTATGTAAGCAATAGCCCAAGAATAGGGCAAAACGTAGTTAAAATTGTACTTTTTTAAGTTGTTTCAAAAATACTTAGTTTTTTATTTGTTTCCTGTATTTCTGCTTAACTACATTTGCAGACACAAAAATTTTTGTGTAAGAAAAAACTAATTTTTCATTTATTTAAACCTAACAAAAATTCATGAAAAAAACACTGTTCCTGTTGGGCTGTGCCTTGTTTTCTTTGGCTGCCTGCGAAAAAGAAAATGTGAAAACGCCTTGCGAAAAATTAAAAGAAGAAAAGCCATACGCACAAAGTGGCGGATTTCTTAAGGCTTTACAAACCGAAAATGTCATTTTTTATATAGCTGATGAGGCTATTTACAAGAAAGATAATACCAAAGGTTATGTAAAGTACCCCGCAAATGAGCTAAAACTAACAGATGAAAAACTACAACCTATCCCTTTTCAAATGGAAGACCCATATAGTGCTAATACTGATTATGCTTTTGTGGTAAAAGGGCAAGATTTGTATAAACACCCTGCTTTTAGGGCAAATGTACCTGTAAGCCAAACTTATTACCTTACAAGGGGGAATAAGACGGACACTTTACGTATGGATTCTCATATCAAAGAAGTCTGCGATATGGATAGTGTTGGCTACATGAAGTTCTATCAAAATAACCGAATGATTATAGAATACAGTCCCTATGGTACTTTTAATCTTAACTGTAATAA
>CANGYA010000011.1 GCA_947457925.1 Cytophagales bacterium
CTTATAGTGAAACTAATTTTTTTCAAAGAAATAAGTTTGATTGTCTTCAAGAAGCTCTATAAAGATGACATCTTTTAGAAAGATGTCATCTTTATAGAGCTTCTTGAAGACTACGTATAACAATTCATAGCACGACACTATAATCTTTTAGAAAGATTACATCTTTTTTTATGAATAAACAACCTTGCTACCTCTCTATCACAATATCTTCCATGACCAACATATCCATTTTCGTTCTTAGGAAACAATCTAAGGCTTCGGAAGGTAAATTGACAATCGGCTCATTTTCATTGAAAGAAGTATTTAGCAAAATAGGCACACCTGTTTTTTTGTAAAAAGCCTCTATCAAACCATAATATTTCGGTTCAACGACTTTATCTACAGTTTGCAGTCTGCCTGTGCCGTCTGCATGAGTAACGGCAGGAATATCTGCCCGTTTTTCGGGACGAATCACAAAAACTTTTTCCATAAAAGGCACATCATCTACTTTTTCAAAATAAATTGCCGTAAAGTCTTTAAGAATAGACGGTGCAAATGGGCGGAAACTTTCTCTGCGTTTAATCTTTGCATTCAGTATTTCTTTGGCATCTGCCCTACGAGGGTCTGCCAAAATAGAACGGTGTCCTAAGGCTCTGGGACCAAACTCTGCACGTCCTTGATACCAACCCACTACACCACTGTCTATGAGGCAGTTAGTTACTTTTTCAAACAATTCTTCTTGGTTTTTATACCGAGTATATTGAATGTTTTGGCTCAACAAATAGCTTTCAATTTCTTCGTTAGAAGATTTGTAGCCCCAATAACCATGTTGTACGGCTTGGCGGTCTGTTTTGCCCAAAATTTGGTGGTACACATACAAAGCAGCTCCCATACAAGTTCCTGCATCATGGGCAGCAGGGGGAATGTATAAGTTTTTGAACGGAGTACGGCTGGTTATTTTGCCATTGGCTACGGAGTTTTGCCCTACACCACCCGCCAAACAAAGGTTTTCGCATTTCGTTTTTTCGTACAAAGCATTGAGCATAAAGAAAATAGTTTCTTCACACATTTTTTGTACCGAAGTAGCCAAATTTTTATGCTCTTGTGTCAATGGTTCATCTTTTTGGCGTGGTGTACCAAATTTTTCTACCAAATAGTCTGAATAAATAGCTCCTATTTCTGGAATACCGCCTTCCCAACTCATTTTTACGCCATTTTTAGTATGCGTAAAATATTTTTCATTCAATTCAAACAAACCGTTTTTCGTCCACTTTACTACATCTTTTAATTGCTCAAAGTAGGTAGCTTGCCCGTAAGGAGCTAAACCCATTACTTTGTATTCATCGCCATAGTGCGGAAAGCCTAAATATTGTGTAAAAGCTGTGTAAAAAATGCCTAATGAATGTGGATAGATAACAGATTCTTCGATATGTAGCTTATTATTTTCTGCATAACCGACCATTGTAGAGGTAAAATCGCCAAAACCATCTACCGAAAATAAGGCAGCTTGCTCAAAAGGCGAAGGATAAAATGTGCTAGCTAAATGGCTACGGTGGTGTTCTACATTGTGAATCTGTGCGGTGATATCGTCAGCACTCATGCCAAAAGCCTGTGCCAATTCATCTTGGAGAGAAGCAATTTTATTTCTGTTCTTGAATCTATCGACGATAGCCCCAAAACTTACGCCTTGTGTAGCCACATGAATAAATTTTTGGTACAAGTTTGCCTTTGGGTCTCTGGAAATTGCAATGTGAGCCACATCTTGCAAAGTAATACCAGCTTCTTTCAAACAAAATTTGATGGCTTCGGTAGGAAAACCCGCCCAATGTTTGATACGTCTGAATCTCTCCTCTTCGGTAGCTACTAATAATTCACCATTTTTATAGATACATGCAGAAGAATCTCCATGATACGCATTGATGCCTAAAATATACATAATTTTAATAAAATAGACTACAAATGTAGAAAAGTAAAAGAACAAAGCTATAAAACTTTTGTCTTTTATAGCTACCAAAGTTGTTTTAGCCTACAGTCGTTTCATCAAAAAAATCCTTCGGTCATTATTTTCCATACCTACTTCCTCTACTACATTAAAAAAAGCACCAAATATTTTTTTGAAATTTTCTAATGAATAGTCATGATATACATCTATTTTATTTTGTAACAATAGTTGTACTTTTTCATCATTTTTAGGAATAAACTCTATAATTAGAAAATTGGTATAGGTAGCAAAAAAATGGGCTATTTGTTGCAGAGGAATGTTGTAGGTCATGCGTAAATGATGCACCAATGCTAAGGCAAGTATTGTATCTGGTTTTGGACAACGGTCTAACCAACTACGGTACTGTTGCAAGGCAAAGCCACGCATAGGTGTAGGATTATTGAGGTCTATCACACCAACTCCTCCCTTTATGTTTTTGCCTTGCAAGCCCAAAAATAACTGTTCTATGCTGTCTTGGTCGGCATCAAAGGCGTACACAGTAGCCCCTGTGTCCCATGCTAAGCCTGAAAATACGCCTGTATTTGCCCCCAAATCCCAGATAATTTGCGAGGAGGTCATTTGTAAAAATTGCTTGACTATTTTTTGTTTAGCCTCTCTATAATCACCAGCTACATCTTGGGCATAGTAACTCGACCACCTTGTCTGCGTTTGATAGCGAAGTCCTTGTATAGTGCTTTGCAAACTATTCGTTAAGTTTTGGATAAAATGAATAGTAAAATTTTTATGTGTGGTAGGTGCTTTTTTTATCTTTTTTTCAGTCGATGGTTTACTCAACCAACTATGCAAAGTAAGATGTTGGAAAATACCGCCAAAAAATAGGGTTTTCCATGACAAAAACTTTGTAGCCAATTCCAAAGGAATACCGTCTGTATAAATTTGCTGTATTTTGTGAAATTCTATCGTACCGTAAGCCATTAGTGCCAATGGTGTCAAAAAATGTTGGCAATATTGGCGGTATGCCTGCCAAGCTGTGCCTTCTTGGTAGGGTTCAAAGGATAAAATATCTATGAAAACGGGTTGTAAATTATTAAACTGCACGTTGTCTGCCTTTGCGTCTTTCAGCACAAAACCTTGCGAAAGAGCCAAATTTTGTACCTCCAACGTCAGCAAGGCTGCTTTTTTGAGCATACTAAACGACCATTCAGAAGGATAACTAATGAAAGGCAAGTAGGAGGGGGCTAAAAACAGAGCAAATTGGTGTTGGGTAGCCTCTTGTAATTCTCCAAACAAATTTTCTGTGGGCAAAACTATGCTGTGTGGCACTAAAAGCCCTTGCGAAACTAATTGCTCATAGAGTTGGCTGGCTATAAAACCTTGTATTTTAGGCACATAGCTTGTGAATATACCTCGATACAAATGCCCTTTATAGCTAAAAACTTGCCCAGCCTCATCATTATAGGAAAGTGGCGTAATCCTTTGCATACACTATGAATTAGAATTATTGTCCTTTTTTCGAAAGAACTGCTGCAACCATAAACGAATATTTTTAAAAAATACGCCTATGCCCACAATGCCCGCCAAGATAAATTGAAGTAATAAACTGCCACTTCCGGGATCTACATACGCCCATAATTGTTGGGAGGTGAGTAGGTATAAAAACAATACTAACAATAGTTTCATAAGTACAATAGTTTGATTATTAATGATTTACAATAGTATCTGGAAGATAATCTAAGGGTTGTTGTAAGGCTTTATGCAAAATTGGTCGAAATAAATTAACGGTACTCATAGAGTCATACAATATTTCATAATTGTTGTCTGGAAATTTGAATAAAGTGGTGGTGGTGTGGCTTTCTTGCTGTTTTTTTGCTGCATCATCAAAAATTCTTGCTCCATGGTCACCTGTTATCAAAGTAATATAGGGTCTGCGTGCCGTTTTTTCTATATGTTTCGCCATGTCAAACAGTAACGTATTCACATATTGTAACTGCTCCAAATATAATTGTTCTGTGGTGTGTTGTGCAGCCATATTGTCTTGCCACAAATTACCATTTTTGTCAAACTCAAATGGTGAATGTGGGCATAACAAATGTAAGTACACAAAACGAGGTTTAGGGCTTGGTGTAGCCACAAACTGCTTGAATGTGTCGATAGGTTTGCTAATTCTTTGTGCTTTACCTGTATTTTTGCCTTTTGTCCATATAATATTTAGTATTTTGGAAATATGACTAAATATCGTTTTATCTAACAAAAATATATTGAAATGAGAAATGATATAATTAGATTTAAAGGGTAAAAATGGCGGATTATCTTGTATTTTAAAGAAGGATAAATTAATTGTTTCATAACCAGCCTGCCTAAGCCAAGTCATTGCTTTGTTGTATTTGATTTGGAAATAGCTGATGACCTCATCACTACGACTCTTATTGATACTTGATAAATCTGTAAGGATATATTGGCTATTTAAGAGTGTTGCAATAGAATAAATTGTTTTGTTGTAATTGGTTTTAGCATATTTAATTTCATAATAGTTAATTTTTTTCATACTATCCAAAAACAAACTATTATCATACTGCCAATATTTTTCTAAACTTTGCGTGCCTGTATAGGCATCTACTAGTATCAAATAAATATCTGGTGTTTGTGAGTTTATTGTTGGTAAGGAAGTTGTGGCTTGAGAAGTTATTTGGTAAGGATTATTCAAAAAATGATAAATAGCCTTAGCACTTTCTATGCCTACATACAAGATTGTTAAGAGATTAAGATAAAAATTAATAGCTAACAGTTTTTTGTTTTTACTTAGATAAAAAGCAATTACAACTAAGATTATTACAATCAATAACCAATATTTACGCCTTATTTGTAGATATGCAGGTGCAAATTCGTTGATAGCAAAGATAAGATGGGCTTCAAAAAAAGTTACGAATAAGCATAAAGTCAAGATAACAGCATAACGAATAGGTGTCAATGTATATTTTTTCAACCCTATAACAAGTACAGTTGGCAACAAAACAAAAATAGTCATGGCTACCAACAACTCCTCTGTGTCCACAGATTCGTACATTTCGTTATACCCATATAAGACAAAAAACATACC
This sequence comes from Cytophagales bacterium, assembly GCA_947457925.1. Classification (GTDB taxonomy): domain Bacteria; phylum Bacteroidota; class Bacteroidia; order Cytophagales; family Thermoflexibacteraceae; genus JAAFKA01. Next base: position 5,019 of record CANGYA010000011.1, read on the forward strand.
TATTAAGGAGGTATGTAAAATAGTTTTATCTTTAAAAAATACAATAAAATTTTTTATCCACATAAAAAAACATTTATAATTTTTATTTTATTCTATACTTTTTCCTATTCTATCCCAACGGATACGGTCAAATAAATCTGCATTCGTATCAGGACGCAAAGACCACCATACAGAAAGAGCCTTGCCTAAAATATGATTTTCGGGTACAAATCCCCAAACTCTCGAATCGTCTGAATTGTGGCGGTTGTCGCCCAACATAAAGTAGTAATTTTGCTTAAAAGTATATGATTGTACTAATTGATTGTTGATATAAAATTGTCCGTTTTTTACCTCTGCATTTTCATTGCCTTCGTGTCTTAACAAAACAGATTCATACAAGAGTACATTTTTTTTGTCTAATGGAATGGTCATATTTTTGGCAGGCACTACCAAGTCGCCAAAGTTATCCATGTTCCACGCAAATTCTTTGGCATAGGGAAACACATTATCAGAGGGATTATTTTTGGCATCTTTCATCATAATCACTTCTTTGACATTGGGCAGTTGGTTGATTTTTTTAGCAGTAGAGGCATCAGTATTCACCACATAACCGTTGGGAGCAGAACGAATGTCTGTGATATTCAACAAGGCAAAGGCACTTTCAGCAACGGGCATATCCGATAAAATGTAGTAGCTACTTTGCAGTTTGGCGGGTTGCACCGCCAACTCGTCATTGACATACAACCTCATTTCTTTCAAAGCTATTTTATCGTTGGGTAAACCTACACACCTTTTCACAAAGGGAGTGCGTTGGTCTATAGGAAAACGGGCTTCGTCTTTGCCCGAATAATTAAATACGACTACATCATTGCGTTGCACAGAGCTAATAGCAGGGAAACGGAAGTAGGGCAATTGAATCCAATCTAAGTACGAAGGAATACCTGTTTTCCAAATAGTTTGGTGTGTTAGTGGCATTTGCAAGGGCGTAATAGGCAATCTTGCCCCATAATGTATCTTGCTGACGAGCAGAAAATCACCTGTCAATAATGTCCCTTCCATAGAAGGCGTAGGAATTGCCGAAAAAGACGCAATGCCCCACTGTACCATAATAACAGTAACCGTAGCCAACAAAATAGCATCTATCCATTCTCTTGTGCTACTTTTTTGTGGGCGACTTGCTTGTTGTTTGGTTGTTTGATTTACTGTTTGTCCTTCTGCCATATCAATACTACTTGTGCGAACTATCTGACAAAAGTACAAATTTTTATGCAAAAATGTAGTTTTTGCGAAGTTTATACAGTTTTTCATTTTTAATTACCCCTGTCCTACTTGAACTCGATAGCGTAAAATTTTGTATCATTAGCATAATTAATGTAAGTTACTTAGTGCCTACTGTGGAACGGACTTTAGTCCGTTTTTGAGTGTTTTCTATAAAAATTTGTTTTTATAGAAAACAAATTCCCATTTTCATTGCTAAAAACGGACTAAAGTCCGTTCTACAGGTACTATGCAACTTATGTTAATTATGCAAAGACACTAGCTTAAAATTTTCTAATTTACTCATTAATAATTGTGCCTCCGCACTTATGAACCAGCGTTATTATTTATCCGTATTTACTGCCTTTCTGATATGGGGTTTCATGCCTTTGGCGGTGCGGGCTTTGCAAGGTTACTCCGTCTATCTTATTTTGTATTTCAGGGTCATTGTTTCTTTGTTGTTGTTGGTGGGGGCGGGGTTTACGCTACTTTCTGCCCAATGGAAAGAGGCTTTTCAGGTTTTTGCCCAACAGACTCTCCAAGAAAGACGTAGGGTCATTGGGCTGACTATTTTCAGTGGTATTTTGTTAGTGGCAAATTGGGGCATTTTTATTTATGTAGTCAATTACATAGACACCCAATCAGGGGCTTTTGCCTATACCATTTGCCCCATTATTACGGCAATATTGGGCTATGTTATCTTAGACGAAAAGTTAGCACGCCACCAATGGTTAGCTATTGGGCTGTGTGCAGTAAGCTGTAGTTTGATGGCGGGGGCTGTATTTACCAACTTCTTGTTTAGTGTCTTAATTGGCTTTTTGTATGCCTTGTATTTGGTTTTGCAAAGATTTTTGAAAGACTATGATAAAATTGTGTTGCTTACCCTGCAACTCTCCATTGCTGCCTTGTTAATCGTACCTATGTATAGTTACCTCGCACAATTTCCTACACAGCCTTTGGATAGTCGTTTCTTTTGGTTGGTGCTAATGGTAAGTTTGTTTTTTACGGTACTTCCTCTGTTCCTCAATTTGTATGCCCTCAAAGGCTTAAAATCGGCAACGGTAGGGGTTTTTATGTACCTCAATCCCCTTACAGGCTTTACATTAGCCTTTTTGTACTTCAATGAAACGGTAACAGCTAACCAACTCATTGCTTATTTGTTAATTACGGGGGCTGTTCTGTTGTATAATGGCAGCCCTATTTACAAAATAGTAAAAAGGTCTTTTAGTTAAAACTTAATGTATTTTGTACAACAAGGTGTCATTGAGAAAAAATGACACCTTGTTTAGCAGCTAAAGGTAGGAAATCAGAAAAAACAGTTCTAATAGTATGATTATTGTAAGTTATTTCTAAATTTATGTTAAATTATTCTTTCATCTTACTATAAAGTCATTCAAATAGTTTTACTACCTTGTTGGCGAGCCAATATTTAACTTATTTCAACCCTATGCACTCTCTTCCTTCTGTTACCAATTATACTCTTGCAAGTAATGACAAAGACCATTGGATTCTGACGCAATTAGATTTATTTGCGAAGTTGATGCTTTTTAATGAATCGCAAACTATTGCTACTTGGGGAGAACATCTATTAGAACACCTTGTTCCGTTATTACATGGGGTTCGGGCAGCTTTGTATTGCAAAACAGCTACTACATTGACTTTGGTGGCGGGGTATGCCTTAGAAGGAGAAGTACAAACAGTGATTAATATAGGCGAAGGCATAGCAGGCGAAGTAGCCAAAACGAAAGCCAAAGTATTGCTCAATTATAATGATATGGAGGTGCATTTGTCTGTAGGTGTCGGTACTACTACCTTGCAAATCAATAGTTTATTAGCTATTCCTTTGGTTTTTAATGAGCAGTTGCAAGGCGTTTTGGAACTTATGTGGCTACAAAGCATTACGCCTAAAGAAATAGAGTTTTTGGAAAGATTGTCTGAAAGAATAGCAGCTACCCTGAATATTATTGCAGCGAAAGAACAATTAATCGAAAAAAACAGAGATATAGAGGAAAAAAACACCAATATCATTGCAAGTATTAATTATGCCCAACGTATTCAAAGTGCCTTTTTACCCAAATTAGACTATTTACAAAAGATATTTCCAGATAGTTTTTTAATTTATATTCCCAAAGACATTGTTTCTGGCGATTTTTATTGGGTGTCTGGACATGACAACAAAAGATTAGTTGGGGTCATAGATTGTACGGGGCATGGTGTACCCGGTGCTTTCATGTCTTTGATTGGGCATGGTTTATTATCAGAGGCTATTTTTCAACAAAGGATTTTAGACCCCGGTGAAATTGTTACTTATATCAATAATGGTATTCGTGAAAAATTGTTGAACAGTGATAAGAGTTTCCAAGACGGTATGGATTTGGGCTTGTGTTTGATAGAAGAATTAAGTGAAAACCATTATTCTATTTTATACGCAGGGGCAAAGCACGTATTGTTTGGGGTTACAGGCAGCAAGTATTTTAGCTTAAAAAGTGACCGTACCGCCATCAATAGCATTAAACAAAACCACCGTTATACAAGTACGCAACTATTGATGTATAAAGGAGATACGTTGTATTTTAGCACAGATGGTTTTTTAGACCAATCCAACCCACAAAGAAAGAGAATAGGTACGGCGGGTTTCCAACAGTTGATAGAAGAATATTGGAAAGTATCGGCAGTGTTACAGCACAAACTTTTCTTAAAGTATCTACAAGAACATCAACAACACGCAGACCAACGAGATGATATTACATTGCTGATGTTGCAGTTGTAATGACAATGTTTTGTCATCAAGCTCAAAAGAAAAAAGGTGAAAAATAACTTAAAACTTGTAACTTTACATAAGAACAAAACTTGATTTCACAGTGGCAAAGTACATCAATCCATATACAGATTTTGGTTTTAAAAAACTTTTTGGAGAAGAAGGTAATAAAGACTTGCTTATTGACTTTTTGAACCAACTTCTACCTGAACATCACCAAATTGCAGACCTCAATTTTCGGAATGTTGAAAGTTTAGCAGATTCATTAGTGGAACGAAAAGCTATTTTTGATATTCATTGTAAAGCACTTTCAGGCGAAAGGTTTATTGTAGAAATGCAGAAAGCAAAAGTAAAATACTTTAAAGACCGTAGTTTATTTTATGTTACATTCCCAATTAGAGACCAAGCCCAGCAAGGAGATTGGAATTTCAGATTAGAGCCTATTTATTTTGTAGCAATCCTTGATTTTGAATATGACGAAACAGAGGAAAGGCGTAAATTTAGACGTGATGTAGCATTAAAAGACCAAGATGGTGATGTTTTTTTTGACAAACTGCATTTCAAATTTTTGCAAATGCCTCTGTTTAGGTTGAAAGAAAACGAATTAAAAACGAAGTTTGATAAGTGGTGCTATTTTCTAAAAAACTTAGAAAGTTTTAACCACATTCCTAATATTCTCAACGAACCAATTTTTCAAAAGGCTTTTGGTACAGCCGAATTAGCCAGTTTTACTGCACAACAACGTGATAGTTACGAACAGAGTCTTATTCAATACAGAGATTTGAAAAGTGCTTTGGAAACGGCAGTAGAAGACAGACTTATAGAAAATGCAACAAATGGCATTTTAAAAGGCTATACCAACAATATTATAGCAGACTTAACAGGTTTACCTATTGAACAGATAGAAAAATTGCGTACTGAACTCAAAAAGTAAAACTAATGGGACTTACTCAATAATTCATTCAATAAATAAACCAAAAACAGCAATAACATTCCACCCAAAAAATGTTATTGCTCAACTACTTTGCTACTTTCACTTAGTTGGGTGTAGTTGCTATCTTTTTTCCAACAACTGTTTGATAGGTGCTATCAACTTATCAATATTGCCTGCTCCCATTGTTACAACTACATCTAAGTCTGTGCGTTGCGACAAATCTTCTAGCACTTTTTCATAAGCAACCAACTGTTTATCAGGAATTTGCACCCTATCCAAAATAATTTGTGAGGTAGTCGTTGGGAAATCTGTTTGCTGTTCTCTGGCAGGGTAAATCGGCAATAAAATCAGGGCATCGGACAAAGATAAACTTTGAGCAAATAACTCATAAAAATCTTTGGTACGGCTAAACAAATGTGGCTGGAAAATCACTGTAATATGTCTTTGTGGGTATAATGCCCTTGCAGCACGCAAAAAAGCCTCTACTTCGGTAGGGTGGTGTGCGTAGTCGTCTATCTGTATGACCTTCGGAGTACGCAAGATGTACTCAAAACGGCGTTTCACTCCCCTAAAAGAACTTAAAGCCTCCCGAATCACATCGCCATGCAAGCCAATAGACACACAAGCAGCAATTACGGCTGTAGCATTTTCTATATTGTGCATACCCGGCACACTCAAGCAAATATCATTGATACTGTGTTGATTATTAGCTGTATCTATAAAATCAAAAATAAATAATCCGTCTTCTATCCGCACATTTTCTGCAAAATAGTTAGCCTGCAACGCCATAGTCGCACTTTTGGCATAAATGCTGCGTTTGTGGGCAGGTATTTTATCTATTAAAGTTGTATCTACATTATTACTCACAAAAATTTTACGTTGCACCTGTAAGGCAAATTGTGTGTAAGTATCCACTACTTCCTGAGCCGAACCGTAAATGTCCAAATGGTCGGCATCTGTGGAGGTCAAAATGGCAATTTCGGGGTGTAGGTGCAAAAATGACCTATCGTATTCGTCTGCCTCTACGACCACAAAAGTTTCGGGCTGTGTGCTATCGTTTAGCAATAAATTGGTTTGGTAATTTTGCGTAATTCCTCCCACAAAAGCCGTACAATTTACCCCTGCTTGGCGGAGGACATGGGCTAACATAGACGAGGTAGTGGTTTTGCCATGCGTACCTGCTACCGCAATGCCCCGTAAACCTTTTACGATAATTCCCAATACCTCTGCACGTTTTTTGACCTGAAAACCAGCATATTGAAAAAATAATAGTTCACTGTGATTGGCAGGAACGGCAGGCGTATAAACGACCAATGTACTTTGTTTATCTTGCCGAAAGACCGCAGGAATGGCATTTACATCATCTTCATAATGAACTGCAATGCCTTCTTTTTCAAGGCTTTGCGTAAGAGTGGTAGCTTGTAAATCATACCCCGCCACATTGCGTCCATTTGCCTTGAACCACCGAGCCAATGCACTCATACCAATACCGCCAATGCCAATAAAATAGACATTCCGAATACTTGCTAAATCTGATGTCATGGAATTTCAATAAATTTTAATTTAATAATTTACTCATTAGAGATTATTAAGGTCTGTCGCATAGACTTTAGTCTGTGCCTGTAATAATTTGATAACCAAGCAATTACTACACAGACTAAAGTCTATGTTACAAAACCTTAATAACGTCTATTAATCATTGTGCCTTAGCACTTAACTTCTCCAAATATAACCAAACAGTAAATACGCCACCGCCACCACAATCGTATTGATAGCCCCAACGGTAATTAGCGAAGATTCACTAACAGACCAAGAAAGGTCGTCTATGGCGTTTTTTGTGAGCTTAATCAACAACAACAACAAAGGCAAAATCACAGGAAAACTCAAAACTGCCATCAACGTAGTACGGTTGTCGGCTTTGGCTGCTATGGCTGCTATCATGGTCAATGAACACGCCAAACCCACACTGCCCAACGCCACCGTACTCAAAAACAACCAATGATTGACCACAGGGTTGCCCATCACAAAAATATAACACAAATAACTAATGCCTGCTACAAACAACATCAACAAGCTGTTATACAACATCTTAGCCGTAATAATGGCTTCTGGACTAACCAAAGTGTAATAATAGTGTTGCCGTTCTTCGGGTTCTTGCACAAAACTTTTGGCAATGGCATTAACGGAAGTGAATAACAAAATAATCCAAAAAAGTGCTGTCCACGTCAAAGGTGAAAGTTGGTTATTTTTTAGCCTAAAACTTAGGTAACAAATAAAAACAGTGCTAATGGTATAAAGTAAAATGCCGTTAAAAGTATTTTTTTGTCGCCATTCCAAAAGTATTTCTTTTTGGAATAAAGCCCAGAGATGTTTAAGAGGAAACACGAAATAGCAAAGAGTTAAGTTTATATGTTGTATCTACTATTTTTCTCTACAAGACCATTTAAAACTTATAGAGTTTTAAGTTAAAAAGTACGCAGTGATAGGGAAAATATCACTTGAATTTTTTGAAATATGTATCTATTTCTTGTTGCATAGCTGCACCTGCTAATTCAAAGCAAGCTAATAAATCTCCGAAAGCACCATTTCCGCCTAAGTAATTCCAAAATTCTTCGGCTACTTTGAGTTCGTTAGGTAAATCTAACATTCCTTTCAACGTCCAACGCTGATAAGGCTCTGGGTGGTAAGGGTTATATGGAATAGCAATATAAGAATGAACTTGTGCGGTAGGGTTTTGTGCCAAAATAATAGCTACCCATTCTAATAAAGTTCTTTTGAAATCTTTAAAATTACTGATATTAGGCTTGGCTGTTTTCAGGTCAAAAAGGTGTATTTCATTGTTTAGTGTGGTTAAATACAAATCTACTTTGACGGTTTTGAGTTTTTGCATTTTACCCTTTTGACAGACTTGTCGTATTCTTTCAATTTCTTCGGGCTTATTTGGCAAACTACCCATAGACAATTCGTTAATAATTTTTTGAATTTCTCTTTGTGCAAATTCACTGATTGCATCACCAACGGCAAACTGTACTTTGGCTGTTTGGAAATTATTTTGTGATAAGGCTATAGCTACAGGCTCAAAAATAGAACTCCCAAAAGTTGTATTCAAAGATTGAATAAAAGAAAACAAAGCCATTCTATCCTTGCCCAATAAAGCATGGTGAAAAGGCATATAGTTACTTTCTGGCTTGTAGTTTTTAAATTTGCTACGTAAGCAATTTTGTATAACTTCTTGAATTTGAAGTTTTTGGGTATGGGATAAAGCCATTTGATTATCGAACATTATTTGATATTGCCAAGCTAATTATTTCATACCAATTAATGTAATCCCCAACTTTTTCTTCCAACAACTTGAGTTCTTCTGCTGTCAGATTTCGGTTTAGTTCATCTTGGGCTACACTTTGTAAATCTTCTACTGTAAGTTGGTAAATAACTTTGTCAAGTTTTTTTGCTTCCATTTTTTATTTTGTTTTCAAATGAAAAATAATCTCCGAATACGCCTGCTTATCCTTCTCCATACGGTTTAGCACAGGTCTTTTGTACTGATTGACAATTTGCATACCTGCTATTGCTGCTATTTGTGGGTACAAATTGTTTTTGTCATTCGCCACTAAGAAAATATCATAATCTTCTGCCAAATACTTTTTACAGTTATTCAGCACATTCGCAATCCCTACTACATAATCTTTTTGGGCTTGTTTGGTTTGTTTCTTAAACATTGCCCCTATTTCTTGGGCATCTTTCCGTTCAAAACCAAACAAATCGTAGGCGTAGGCGTGCTGTTCGTGGTAGTCTATCAAGCCCACATAAGGCGGACTCGAAAAAATGCCTTTGATTTTTTGCTGCTTTGCCAATTCATACAACGTAGGTTGCTCTTTTGCCAATACCTCAAAAATATCAATAGTTTCTGAATTTCCATTCATACAATACTGAAAAGTTGGCGTGCTAATTTGCTCAAATTCTCCTAATCTCTTAATCGTATCTTTGCAGTATCTTTCCCACCACGACACCATAGAAAACAAGGGTTTACAGATTTTTCCATGTTTTGCACAATAATATGTAGTCGTTACAGGCTCTACCAACGTAGCCAAGTCCGCGTGAGTAGTAGCTCTGCAACTCCGAATAGTACGACTTAGAATAACCGTCAGCACTTGTTTAATTGCAAGGTTTTCTATCTTGTTGATTTGCTCAAAAACAAAATCAATCTCTTGGCGAATAGGCTGCAAATACCATTTGCCTAAAAACGTATCTTTTTGATTTTGAGTAATTTGCAAATTATATTTTTTAACTAATTCATTAAATTTAGCTAATACAACTTCTTCGTGTGTTTTGGTGTATTCAACTTCGTTAATTTCTTTTTTGCGTACCTTTATCTTAAATTCAGGGGAGGGAAAATAGGTTTTGTCATAGTCCGTTAAGAACTCTGCTAATTCTTTCTCAAAAGCTATGTAGGTAGCCGAAGCTACAAATTGTTTCAATGCTTTGGTAATTTGTTGGGTAACAGCCTCTAATGCTTTGGTGTCCACTGCCGAAACTTTGACATTGCCAATCAGGGCATTAAAAGCCGAAACGTCTATGCCTATGGCGTGTATGCCTAATTCATTGGCTTGTACTAAGGTCGTACCACTGCCACAAAAAGGGTCTAATACAATATCTCCTTTCTTAAAAAAAGTTTGTGTTTTAAACTCGTCTGTATGTTCGTCTAAAAAATAGGCTACTAACTGCGGAATGTATTTGCCTTTGTAGGGGTGCAAACGGTGTACGTGCTTGGTAGTTTCTGCCTCTTTCAGATTTTCAAAACTCAAAGCCCAATTCAAATCATTACCTAATTTGTCTTTCCAATCCAACTCACGACTGCCGTAATAATTTTCATAGTATTTCACCAATTCTTGCTTATCAATCAAAACAGTTCCATTATTTCCTACTTTGGGGATTCTACCATAATTTATTAAATAGGAAATATTAGAAGTAGTTACATTTTTTTTGATATGCTTACTTGCAAACTCGGCTGCTTCTTTGAGGGTAAGTAAGTCTATTTGTGTGGTCATTTCATTACTCCTTTTATTTTTCACAAAGTTAGTATTTTTTCGTGATATAGCCCTTAGCTTGTAGAGAGTTCATCTGCTAAAGACTATATTATATATAAAATCAATTTTTTTTTAGTAGCATTCAAATATTTTTCTTATTTATGTAGAAGTTATTGCCATGTAATTTTGCATTTTTGTAGCCACTATTTTTAGAAAACCTCCAGCCTTTTGTGTATGTCATCAGCAAAACAACCTAATGAAACACCTCAATCTACTTTTGAGAAAGATTTGCAGCAAAATCTAATGGTGTTTGCTACAACAGTGCTTACTACACTTAAAAACTTTATTCAGTTCATCAAACCTAAACCCAACGAACCTTTTTATATCAAAAGTATTCGGTATGCGTGGCTAAGCTTTTTTGCTTTGGTGTTTGGTGTTTTTGTCTTGTTCAAAATGGTAGAATACAATTTCCTCTATCTTTTTGGCACACTTCCGCCCATTTCTAAGTTAGAAAATCCAAAAATCCCTTTGGCTTCCGAAGTTTATACTTCAGACGGTAAGTTGATTGGTAAATATTTTAGAGAAAACCGCAGCATGGTGCATTACAGAGATTTGCCCTTGCACATGGTTCATGCCTTAGTAGCTACGGAAGATGTACGTTTTTATGACCATTCAGGTATAGATTTGAATGCAATTTTTGGCGTGGTACTTTACACTTTGCGTGGCGACAGACGTGGAGGCAGCACCTTGACCCAACAATTAGCCAAAAATATGTTTAAAACTCGTATGGGTGGTACACATGGCCATTTGGGTAGAATTTCGCTGTTAAGAACTCCTATTATCAAGATTAAAGAGTGGATAACGGCTATTAATTTGGAGGAAAACTATACGAAAGAAGAAATTATTGAAATGTACCTCAATACAGTGGATTTTGGTAATGAATCTTTTGGGGTAAAAATTGCCTCAAAAACTTTTTTCAATAAACACCCCAGAGATTTAAGTGTGCAGGAGGCTGCCGTTTTGGTAGGTGTATTAAAGGCTACTACGTCTTACAACCCCCTTCGCAACCCCGAAAAGTCTTTGCAACGTAGAAATATCGTTTTGCAACAAATGTTGAAGTACAATTATTTAGCACAAAAAGATTATGACAGAGTAATTAACACCAAAATAGAAACTCGTTATACGCCTGAAAGATATGAAAAAGGTGTAAGTATGCACTTTCACGACTTCTTGACCTTGCAATTAGAAAAATGGTGTGAGGCAAATGACAGAGATTTGTATGCAGACGGTTTGAAAATTTATACGACCATAGACTCTCGCCTCCAAAAGTTTGCCGAAGAAGCCGTAGCCCAACACATGAGTACCTTACAAGGTAGATTTTTTGACCATTGGCGGGGCATGAATCCTTGGACAGATAGACGTGGCAAAGAAGTGCCTAATTACATAGAAACGGAAATTAAGAAAACAAAAATTTATCAGCAATACCTCAAATTACACCCTAATAATCTTGACTCTGTAATGTTGTTGTTGAAAAGCCCCAAAGAAATGAAAATTTTTACATGGAAAGGCGAAAGAGATACCTTACTAAGTTCTTGGGATTCAATGCGTTATTACAAACACATCTTGCATACAGGCATGATGTCTATGGAGCCTTACACAGGGCAAATAAAGGCTTGGGTTGGAGATATTAACTACCAGTTTTTCAAATATGACAATGTACGCCAAGCCCGCAGGCAACCCGGTTCTACATTCAAGCCCTTTGTGTATGCTACAGCCTTTGAAGCAGGTGGTATGTCGCCTTGTAGCCGAAAAGTGGACAGACCTGTGAGTATTTTATACATGGAAGACGGAAAATCCAAAACATGGTCGCCGCATAATGCTGATTGGCAATGCTCTTATGATACCATTACGCTAAAACACGCCATGGGCAGGTCGTTAAACACCATTACCGCACAACTCACCCAAGAATTAGGTTGGGACAAAGTAATAGAATATGCCCATAAAATAGGTATCAAAAGCCCTATGGCTTCGTTTCCTTCGGTGTGTTTGGGGGCAAATGACGTTACGGTCTATGAAATGACGGCTGCCTACAGTACCTTTATGAATGACGGTGTGTGGACACAACCGCAATTTATTTTGAAAATAGAAGACAAAAACGGTAAGACCATTTACCGACCACAACCAGAAAGAAAGAGGGCTATTAGTCCAGAAACAGCCTTTTTGATGCGTCAAATGTTACGAGGTAGTTTGACAGAACCAATGGGAACATCAGGCGGTTTGTGGCGGTATCAAATTCATGACAAGGGCATGGAAGTTGGCGGAAAAACAGGGACTTCTTCTAACCACGCAGACGGCTGGTACATGGGCGTAACCAAAGACCTTGTAACAGGTGTGTGGGTTGGTGGCGATGATTTGCGTATTCACTTCCGCACAGGCGAATTGGGCGAAGGTGCTAAAATGGCTATGCCAATCTTTGGGCTTTACACCGAAAAAGTTTACAATGCAGGGCTATCTAACTACCCCAAAGGCGGATTTACCAAACAAAAAACCGGTATTCGGATTACTAAAAACTACCAATGCCGAACTATTGTAGTAAAAGACTCTACCAAAACCGATAAGGATTCTGTGAGGTTGGTGTTTGAGGGGGGGGAGTAACTTTCAATCTAAAATATTTTTTATTACTTAATTTATTCTATTATGAAAAAATCTCTTATTAACGAAATTAAAAGCATAAAGATAGAAAAAATATGGGGTTATTATGACTTCTATTGGGAGTTAGATAACCATATTAATATTTTAATTGGCGAAAATGGTAGTGGTAAAAGCACTATAATAAATTTGCTATATGCTTTGTTAAGTTTTAATACAACTTTACTGAATAAATATGAATATCAGAATATTTTAGTTACAACTAATCTTGGAAATTTGAGTTTTAATAAAAAGGAAAAGCAAATTAAATTGAATGGAAGTAAAATAGAAGACACTGTTATCAATGAAGATATATCTTGTCAAATGGCATTTGTATCAACCTTTGATAAACCTATTGAACCTAAAAGAAAACCCTCATCACCTATCAAAATTTTAGCAAAAAAAGTAACGCATTTAGATACAGAGCTATTAGACTTAATTCAGCTTTTTGTAGAGTATCAATTAGATATTTATATTAATAATCCTTCTAATATTTACTACAAAATAGAACAACTATCAGAGGAGGAAAAGCTACAGAGGAAAAAGACTCTTGATTTATTTTTTGAACAAATTAATATTGTTTTTAAAAATAAGTATGATGTTTTTATTGCTCAAAATTATACATTATCTTTTATACATAAATATACACAACAAAAAATAGATTTTACAAACCTTTCATCAGGCGAAAAACAATTATTAATCTTATTTTTAAAGGCGTTACTAACTAAAAATACCCCTCATATTTTGTTATTAGACGAACCTGAAATTTCTTTACATATTAACGTGCAAGTCAATTTGATTAATTATTTATTGGCTTTAAATAATCAATCTCAATTAATTATAGTAACTCATTCACCATCAATCGTACAAAAAGGCTACATGGATGCCTACAAAGAAATTGAAACCTTAAAGACATATTCGTATGCAAAATAGCTGGTCAGATAATTTAAGTGGTTATTTTCATTCATTTGAAAAAGAAAAAACTACAATTACTTTAATTTGCGAAAATGAAATGGACTTTAGGTTTTGGCATAAACTATTTACCCAAAATTTACCTGAAAATATAATCATTAATGCAAGCTATGGAGGTAATCATAGAGGTAAAAATGCCCTTATAAAAAATCATGAGGAGGCTTTAACAGACAAACTATTATTATGTATCGATAGTGATTTTGACTATTTAATGGCACTTCCGCTATTATCTAATCCATTTGTTTTTCATACATACACTTATGCAGTTGAAAATCATAAATTATGTCCTAACCATTTACAAAGTTGGCTGCGAGAATTTACAGCTAGTACCTTTACTATTCAATTTAACTTTGTAGTATTTTTTAATACTTTATCTTCTATTATTTTTGATTTATTAAAATTTAATTTGTATTATTTAAAAACTAAAAACCATTTTTTTCAAATTACAGAAAAGCAATTATACGATTATCTTAATATTCCTGATACAGAAAAAGAAGGTGTAAATAATGGTGAAGAATATTTGAATGCGATTAGGAAAAAAGTTGAGAAAAGAGTTGCTCAATTAACTAACAAGGCTATTGAAGAAAGTTTAGATTGGACAGAAGTAGAAAACTTGCTAACCATCTATAACATAACTGCCGAGAACAGTTATTTATATATCAATGCTCACCCTCTATTTGACAATATATTAAAATTAGTAAAAGGTTTGGCAAAACACCATGCAAGGCAATATCATAAAGGCATAGTAGGAGTAGAGCAACAAAATAACTATAAAAATATTATGGGGATATATCTCAAAATAGGCGATAAAGAGCTAATAGATGTAAAAATAGAAACAGAGTTACAAAACAACTACATAGGTTGTTGCATAAAACCTAATTCTTGTCCATTATTTGATAAAATTATAGAAGATATAAAAACTTACCATGTAACTTACCATGCTCTAAACAAGCAAAACTAAGTTATGCTATTCTATAAACTTTACAATTTATAGAATAGCATAAGCATTTTATCCCACAAAACTCTCCGCCAACTCCGCCAACAACCTCACCCCAAAAGCCGTAGCCACTCTATTTTTGGCAAATTCGGTATCCCCATAAACCATACCCGCCACGTCCAAATGCACAAAGGCAGCATGATTGTCTGTAAATCTTTCTAAAAATTTACCTGCTGTAATACAACCTGCCCCAGGTCCTCCATAGTTTTTAATATCTGCCAAATCTGTTTTGATTTGTTCGGCGTACTCGTCCCACAAAGGCATTCTCCATACTTTTTCTTCTATTTCCAATCCAATTTCGTAGAGTTTTTGGGCTAATTCATCATTTTTGGTCATCATTGCTCCTGCCTTTGTGCCTAATGCCACGATACTTGCCCCTGTTAGTGTAGCTACATCTACCAAAACATCAGGCTGAAAATTACGCACAGCATACGCCAAACCATCAGCCAAAATCAACCTGCCTTCTGCGTCTGTATCTTCTACTTCTATGCTAATACCTGCGTAAGACTGAATAATATCACTAGCTTTGTAAGAATTTCCGCTAATCATGTTCTCGCAAGTAGGTACAATGGCAATGACATGAATAGGCAGTTGCAACTGTGCTATCAACTGAATAGCCCCTAAAACCGTAGCTCCTCCGCCCATGTCCGACTTCATGTATAACATTCCTTGCGTTTTGATGTTCAAACCACCAGAGTCGTAAGTGATGCCTTTGCCCACCAAAGCAATTTTCTTTTGGGCATTTTCGGGCTTGTACTCTACAATACAAAAATGAGGTTCTTCGGTACTTGCCCTGCCTACTGCCCATAAAGCCTCTAAACCAGCCTCTTTTACCTCTTTGCCCTTCAAAATTTTCACAGTTGTATTCGGTGAATTTTGGGCAATTTCGGTAGCTTCTTTGGCAAAATCTGCGGGTTTGAAATGATTGGGCGGAAGATTTATCATGTGCATAGTACGAGCCTGTGCTTGCCAAGTCGTGAAGGCACGATAAATTGTTTCATCACTTTTTTCGGGTGCTTCTGCAATAAATTGCACGATTTGGAACGGAGATTTTTTGTCATCTGCGGGCTTTTTCAGTGGGCTAACGTCATAGTGAGTTCCCCAATAACAACCCAACGCAATAGCCTCGACCAAGGCAGAAGTATCAGTAGGCAGTTGTGTATAAATGCTTATGTCTATACAAATGCTTTTTCCTACTTGTGTTTTGTGTTTATACGACCAAGTGCGGACACATTGTGCTACAATTTCAGTAAAGTTATTCACAACTTTGCCCAAGCCCAATAAAAATAGCTTGCGAGCCAAACGAGGCGTATAAGTAACCAAAATTTCTTTTTTATCAGCTTTAAAATCTGCTTTTAGGGCTTCGGCAGGAACACCAAAGTCCGCAGCTATTTTGTCTAATTGCGTAGCCAAAGCCTCTGTTTGTACCAATGGAATCAGCACAACGTCATCTGTGGGCGTGAGGGTTGGCGTAAAAAGGAATTGTAACATAGATTTTGTAAGGGTTAATGGCACGTTTAGTAGAGATAATTGTAATGCAGTTATTTTGTTGCCTTAACAGCTATCTTTTTTGCATTGCCTAAATTTTGCCCAAATTACCAAAAAAGAAGTAAAGATGTTTGAAAATATAGCTTATTCATCAAAAAATAAAAACGGTTTCTTGTGGCTGCTACGCAAAACTATTTTCCCAAATTTCTTTGTAAAACTGTAACCTTTCTATTTCCTTTGCGTTAGGAAACTCAAAAAACTTTTTTAGTTTCCTAAATATCTGAGTGCCTTTTGTATGTATAATTGAGAGTAAGCCATTTTACAGAGAGAAACCTACTAATAACTATGAAAAATACACAAAAAAATTCTTCTGAACTAATTTTTTTGGTAGAAGAAGCAGACGAAGGAGGTTATACAGCAAAAGCTTTGGGCGAAAATATTTTTACTCAAGCAAATGACATGAAAACATTAAAAGAAACGATTAAAGATGCTATACTATGTCATTTTGAAGAAGAACAATTACCCAAAATCATTATGACTTCTAAATAGTTATTACTTAATTATACTAAATAGTCAAATAAAATATATATCAATTCTACTTTTTTCTTAGTGAACTTGTGTCCTTGTGGTTCATTAACAAGTATTTAGATAAAATAAAAAATGTATTTCAAAGTTGAAGCTGCGAATTACAAAACACCCAGTTTTCATTACTAACTTAAAATTACTAATTTACTAATTAATAAAAATGAGTATAACCGAACTTTCTATCAAAAGACCGTCATTTATCATTGTTATTTTCTTGGCATTGACGGTTATCGGCGTATTCTCGTACAAGCAAATGCAGTACGAACTATTGCCCAAATTTAGCCCCCCCGTTTTGACTGTAACAACTATCTACCCCGGTGCTTCGCCATTGGAGGTAGAAACGAATGTTACCAAACCTATCGAAGATGCTTTGGCTACTTTGGAGGGTATTACGGTGATTCGTTCTACTTCACAAGAAAACACTTCTTTTGTGGTCGTAGAACTCAAACAAAGTGTGAAAATAGACTTGGCACTACAAGACGCACAACGTAGGGTAGGACAAATCACAGGTACACTACCCCAAGGCGTAAAAACACCAAGTTTGGGCAAAATTGCATTGGACGAGTTTCCTATTTTGCGTATGTCTGTGGAGGGCAAAATGGAGCCTAAAAAATTTACACAGTTCTTGAAAGACAACGTAATCCAACGCCTTTCTAACGTAACAGGTGTAGGACAAATCATTGTGTTGGGTGGCGAAGAAAGAGAGATTAAAGTCAATATGGACATGGAGAAAGTACGTGCCAACAACCTTTCTATTGCCAATATTGCTGCGACAATTCGTGCCTCTAACGTAGAATTTCCTACGGGTAACGTAAAAGATACAGATGCTCAATTTTCTGTTCGTTTAGCAGGTAAAGTGGCAAGTGTAGAAGAATTAAAAGAAGTAATTGTAGGCGTATCTAAAACAGGTGGCGATATTAAGTTAAAAGACGTAGCCGAAATACAAGACGGTATCAAAGAAATTAAGCAAATGAACCGTCTGAACGGTGTGCCTTCTGTGGGTTTACAAGTATTGAAACAAAGTGATGCCAATGCAGTGGATATGAGTAAGGCGGTACGTGCAGAATTGGCAAAATTAGAAACAGAATATAATGCAATAGGTTTGAAGTTTTTAGTGGCACAAGACTCGTCTGAATACACGATTGAAGCTGCCGAAGCCGTAAACCACGATTTAGAATTGGCGATTTTCTTGGTGGGTATCGTGATGTTGTTGTTCCTACACAGTTTCCGCAATGCCTTGATTGTCATGGTGGCTATTCCTTGTTCTTTGGTGGGTACGTTTATAGCTATGTACCTGTTCGGCTTTTCCTTGAACTTGATGACCATGTTGGGCTTGTCTTTGGTAATTGGTATCTTGGTCGATGATAGTATTGTGGTATTGGAAAACATCTACCGCCACTTAGAAATGGGCAAGTCGCCACGTATTGCAGCCTTAGAAGGTCGTAACGAAATTGGTTTTACTGCCTTGTCTATTACCTTGGTGGACGTGGTGGTGTTTTTCCCTCTTTCTGTTTTGCAAGGGATTGTTGGTAATATCATGCGTCAATTCTCTATCGTAGTGTTAGTAGCTACGCTAATGAGTTTGTTCGTTTCGTTTACCGTTACGCCTATGTTGGCTTCTCGTTTCTCAAAATTTGAGCCTTTGACCAAAGATACTTTAATGGGAGCTATTGGTTATTATTTTGAAGAAGGTTTTAACTGGTTAGTTCGCCAATACGAAAGCATTTTGGTTTGGGCATTAAGACACCCTTGGATTACTTCTGTAGTCGTTATTGCAAGTTTCGTGGGTTCTGTGATGTTGGTAGGCAAAGGTTTTATTGGTGGTGAGTTCATTTCTAAGGCAGATAAAGGCGAATTTTCGGTGTTCTTAGAATTACCTTCTGGTGCAAGTTTTGAACAAACAAATAAAATGTCTAAGCAAGTAGAAAACGTATTATCGGAGATGCCCGAAGTACAAAGAACTTTCTCTAACGTAGGGGTAAGTGCAGATGGTTTCATTGCCCAAACGTCTAATAACATTGCCGAAGTGGTTGTTACCTTAGTGCCACCTACCCAAAGGGGCATAAGTACCAACGACATGATTGCAGCCGTAAAAGACAGATTGACCAATATTCCTAATGTAAAAGTGCGTGTTTCGCCTGTGGGTATCTTTGGTGGAGCAGACCAAACGCCTATTCAAATGGTGGTAAGTGGTACAGATGCCGACAGTGTGCGTAAATCAGCCAAAATTATAGAAGCCATTACTCGTAGAGTAGCAGGTACAACAGACGTAAGGCTTTCTGCCGAAGATGGTAAGCCCGAAATGCAAGTAGATATTGACAGAGAAAAATTAGCAAGTTTTGGCTTAAACATTGCCGAAATAGGGCAAACTTTACAAGTGGCTTTGCGTGGAGATGACAATTCTAAATTTAGAGATACAGACAATACTGAATACGATATTCGTATCCAATTAGACGAGTTTGACCGTAACAGAACCGAAGACCTCAAACGTATTCCGTTTGTAAACCGTCAAGGGCAACAAATTGAATTACAACAGTTTGCAGAAGTACGTCAATCTTTGGGAGCTACCAAGTTACAACGTGAAAACCGTAACCGTGCCATTACCGTTTTGTCGCAGGTGCAAGGCAGACCTTCTGGCGATATTGCTACGGATATAGACAAAGAAATAGCTAAAATCAAATTACCTGCGGGTACAAAAATGACACATGGAGGCGACATCAAAAACCAACGTGAGGCAGATGGTAGTATGGGAATTGCCATGTTAGCCGCCTTAGTGTTCATTTACCTTATCATGGTAGCACTTTACGACAGTTTTGTGTATCCGTTTGTGGTCTTGTTCTCTATTCCTTTGGCAATTATCGGGGCATTTTTAGCCTTAGCCCTTACCATGAAAACCCTTAATATTTTCTCTGGTTTAGGCTTAATTATGATGATGGGTTTGGTGGCGAAAAACGCCATTCTATTAGTAGATTTTGCCACTGAAGGCAAAGCCAACGGATTAAGCACTTTCCACGCCTTGGTAGAAGCTGGTAAAGAAAGGTTACGCCCTATCTTGATGACTACGATTGCTATGGTGTTCGGTATGTTGCCGATTGCCTTAGCCAAAGGTGCAGGTGCAGAATGGAAAACTGGTTTGGCGTGGGCATTGGTCGGTGGTCTTACAAGTTCTATGTTTATGACCTTAGTCTTTGTGCCTGTGGTGTTCCAAGCCGTAGATACTACATTAAGTTTCTTCCGCAAGCTATTTAAAATGAATCAGCCTGACTTGAAAAAAGAGGAATTGGCACATTCAGAAATTGCATAATCAACTTCTTTAAAAAAGTAAAACTAACAGTCCTCAAAGAACTGTTAGTTTTTTTATTAAAAGTACATTTGCCTTCAGACACATACATTGACTAACGCAAGTTGCGTAGTGCCTGTAGAACGGACTTTAGTCCGTTTTTAGCAATAAAAACGAGGATTTTCCTATAAAAATAAATTTTTTCATAGGAAGCACCCTAAAACGGACTAAAGTCCGTTCTACAGTTAGGCACTACGCAACTTACGTTAACTAGCAAACTATTCGCCTAAAGGTAACTATACTTTGAGGACTTCCACTTAATTACTTCTTCCACATTCCCTTCAACTTCGCCAATTTGTCCTCCATACTCTCCTCTTTTTCTTTTTGGGCTTGTGGTTTTGGCGACTGCATTTTGTTATTGTTGCCTTCGGGCTTTTTTACATCAAACGGATTTTCTCGCATACTTAGGGCTATGCGTTTGCGTGGAATGTCCACTTCTGTAACCGTAACCATTACTTTTTGCGATACTTTCAGGGCTTCAGATGGGTGTTTGATGCGTTTTTCTGAAATTTGGCTGATATGCACCAAACCGTCTTGGTGTACGCCTATGTCCACAAATGCCCCAAAATCCGTAACATTCGTAACAATGCCGGGTAGTTTCATGCCCACTTTCAAATCTTCCATTGTGTGTACGGAATCATCAAAAGCAAACACCTCAAACTGCTCACGAGGGTCTCTGCCCGGTTTCGCCAATTCTTTTAAAATATCTTGTAGCGTAGGCAAACCTACTTTGTCGGTTACATATTTATTCAAATTGATTTGGCTGCGTAGAGTGTCGTTTTTCATCAAATCTTCTACCGTACATTTCAAATCTTTCGCCATTTGTTCTACAATGTGGTAACTTTCGGGGTGTACCGCACTTGCATCTAAAGGGTTTACAGCATTGCGAATACGCAAGAAACCTGCTGCTTGTTCAAAGGCTTTTTCTCCCAAACGGCTTACTTTTTTCAATTCATTTCTACTCTTAAAAGCACCATTGCTATTGCGGTATTCCACAATATTTTTTGCCAAACTTTCGCCCAAACCTGATACATACATCAACAATTCTTTGCTGGCAGTGTTCAATTCTACGCCTACCGCATTCACACAACTCATTACGACATCATCTAAGCCGTTTTTCAACAAACTCTGGTCGACATCATGTTGGTATTGCCCTACACCTATAGCTTTGGGGTCTATTTTCACCAACTCCGCCAAAGGGTCGACCAACCG
Organism: Cytophagales bacterium; assembly: GCA_947457925.1. Classification (GTDB taxonomy): domain Bacteria; phylum Bacteroidota; class Bacteroidia; order Cytophagales; family Thermoflexibacteraceae; genus JAAFKA01. The sequence goes on from CANGYA010000011.1 coordinate 26,256, forward strand.
CCTGCCAATAGATACTGCTCCACGCACCGTAACGTCATAGTCGGCAAATTCATTGCGGGCTACTTCCGATGCCGAATACACCGAAGCCCCACTTTCATTGACCATCACGACCAATACACCCTTGATATTCAAGGACTTCACAAAATTTTCTGTTTCTCTACTTGCCGTACCATTGCCTATTGCAATAGCCTCAATTTGGTATTGTTCACACAACTTTTTGATTAAAGCACCAGCCTTAGCTACTTCTCTTTGCGGTTCGTGTGGATAGATTACGTCATTGTGCAATAATTTGCCTTGTTTGTCCAAACAAACCACCTTGCAACCTGTACGGAAGGCAGGGTCAAGAGCCAAGACATTTTTTTGTCCTAATGGTGCAGCCATTAATAATTGGCGAAGGTTATCGGCAAAAACCCTGATAGCCTCCTCGTCTGCTTTGCGTTTAGAGGTCATGCGGATTTCTGTTTCCATAGACGGGGCTAACAGTCGTTTGTAGCCGTCTTTTACCGCCAATTTTACTTGTTCGGCAGCTTTGTTAGTGCCTTTTACAAACAAACTTTCCAACAATTCTACGGCTGCGTCTTCTTCTGGCGTACTTTCTAAGGAAATAATCATTTCTTTTTCTGCTCTCCGCAAAGCCAAAATACGGTGCGAAGGTGCTTTGGCAATGTCTTCTGTCCAATCGAAATAGTCTTTGTATTTAATGCCTTCGTTTTCTTTGCCCGCAATTACTTTGGCTACAAACTTGCCTTGTTTCTCAAACAAATCTCTCATTCTTGCTCTTGCGGTTTGGTCTTCATTGATTTTCTCCGCAATAATGTCCCTTGCTCCTGCTAAGGCTTCTTCTAAGGTTTTCACGCCTTTTTCTTCGCTAATAAAGCTGGCTGCAAAGGCTTCTATATCAAATTTTTCTTGTGCAAATAACTTATCTGCCAAAGGTTCTAAGCCTTTTTCTTTGGCAATGGTGGCACGAGTACGGCGTTTTGGTCTGTACGGCAAATAAATGTCTTCTAACACCGCCATTGTTTCGGCAGCGTTGATTTGTGCAGACAATTCGGGGGTCAGTTTGCTCATTTCTTTCAATGAAGCCAAAATGCTTTCTCTGCGTTTGTCCAACTCCCGCAGTTGCTCTATTCTATCACGTACCGCAGCAATCTGCACCTCGTCCAAACTTCCTGTTACTTCTTTCCGATACCTCGAAATAAACGGCACTGTAGCTCCGCCGTCCAATAATTCTACCGTTGCAGCCACTTGTGTAGGCTTTACGTTGAGTTCGGCAGCAATTTTTAAGAAATTGTTTTCCACAATAATAAATTGTTTGATAAAAGATAAATGACCTTACTCCCTATGCCCGCAACCAACAAAAGTTTTAGGGAAGGGAAATTATAGCATTACTGTTTCTATTTTAGGCATAAAAATACATCAAAAGTAAGAATATTCAATGGAGTTGTATTGATTGATTATTCAATAAGGATTTCCTATTCACCCCAAAAACTTTATACGAAGTTACAAAATAAACAACAACCTCAACAAATACCTCCACAAGCAAAAATTTAAAATTTAGTAGCTCTTAACCCTAAGTTGTTTGCTTGCAAGTTGCTGTCGTTTCGCAATATTTTTTGAAAAGATTAAAGGTTTTTTCACAAATGACAACAAATCGGTGTAAATTCGTATAAATACTTTGTATTGCGTATAAAATACACTATCAAATTACGATTTTATAGTTAGTGTTCAAACCTTACTTATTTCAAAAAACTTTCTTACCGTATGAACAAACAACATTTCGCCTGCCTTGTATGGCTTTTTTCTTTTACCGCATTTTTGACTACCTACGCCCAATCCGAAAAGGCTGGCAAACCCAATTTGAAACCTTACAAAGAAGTATTGAAACAAGCCAAAGACGGCAGCAGTAGTGCAGCCTTAGTCATTGCGAAAGTTTGTAAAGGACACCCCTTAGACGATGCCCTTGTAAAAGACTTTAAACAAGCCGAAAAGTGGTATCAAAAAGCCTTAGCCAATCCACAAGATTCATTGGCAGAAGCCCCAAAAGGTTTGTTAGAAATGTATTTGACTGGCGGTTATGGCATTTTGAAAAACATAGATTTAGCCCGAAAATACCATGCTTTGTACGTACAAAAGGCAAAATATGGCACAAGCCTAAAAATTTATATGGACAAGCCCAACATAGACCTCAAAGATTTCTTTGTAGTCTATGATTCTGCACAAGTTGGCAATAAAAAGGCTCAATTTACATTGGCTCGTATGTTATGGGAGTTTAACTTACACCCACAAGCTGCTTTGGCTACTTTACAAACGGTGCTTGACCAACCAGATGCCTTGTACTTAGATGAAAAATGGCGGTTAGAGGCAGATACTTATGCTAAAACGGGCATGAGTAAATTATCAGACATGACGTATTACAATTTGATAGAAAAGCACGTTTTGATGGGCAGTAATTTGGCAAGGTCTGAGTGGGCAAATTTGGCGGTAGATGCTCCACAAGGTAGCCGTTTTGTCTTAAAAGCAGACGAAATGCAAAAAATGTTGGCAACTTATACAGAACCTTCGCCAGAAATGCAGTTCAAAATCAACGTCATCTTGCAAAAATACCAACAAGGTGTACCGCATTTTGCCACATTGCGAAAAATCTACGGACTTTCTACCCAAATAGACTCTGTTACACTGACTTTGGGGCAAAAAGAGGTAGAAAAGTACGTAAAATTTGACAACAGTATCCCCACTTTAAAGTCTTTAGTGGCATTTATGGGTAAAAATCCTGCTGCCAAACTATTTGACTTAGATACGTTGGCGTATAACAATAACTTTGAAGGAAGCATCAAACCTTTGTTGAAACTCTACAAAGATTTGGAAAACCCACAAGTAGAAATTTTGGCGGGAGAAACTCACCGTTTAAGTTATGTAAAAGAAATTAATGGACAAATCAGAGGGATTTTTGACAAAATAGACAAAGCAAAAAAACTATTGGAGTTTAAAAAAGCTATTGAAAATGATGTTTGGTTGTCATATTTCAAACCCGAATTTGATACCTTATTACAATGCCGTTTGCAAGATTTTGAAATAAATAATACCAATATTCAAGCCTATTCGGAACTGTTGGCAATGGACGAAGTGAAATTTAGGAACATTACCGAAGGCAAAAACTATTTATATGCCCTGCAAAGTCGTGTAACCGACCCTCTGCAACGGTCAAGGGTGGCGAGTGCATTGAAAGAAAAAATCATTGATGATGTGTATGGCGAAGCACCCACCAAAGAAAAAATAGATGAGCTGCAAGAGGTGGTGAATCGTGAGTTTTGGCTGCAACCCGAAGGACGAGAAAGGTGGTTTAAATATACGTTGGATAGCAAAAACTACTTTTCGGGCAAATTACAACGAGGCAATATTTATTATGCCTATACGGTTACACGAGTAACGGGGACAGACAAATATACATTGGTCGTTAAAGCTGTAGTAAACGAAAAGTCAAGTTTGGCGTACCAAACCAATGTCAAAGTAGTAGAAAGCAATGCCAATCAGATAGTTTTGCAACTGTTTTATTCTAAATATATTCATTATGGTTGGTCTATTTCAGATAAAGAATATTTGCGAGTTACTTACAAAAAAGATGAACCCGAAGTACACGCAGCAGCCACAGGAGCAGTAAGCAGCCACTACAACAGCAACCACAAACAAGCCAGAGATATAGTGTGGGGCAAGGCAGCACCCAAAGATTTTTCGGAGAAAACCGCCATTCGCACAGCCGTACAACACTTGATTTGGGAGTATGATAGGTTATTTAGTGTTAAATAATCGGCTTGGAGAAACAGATAGGGGTGAAAAAGTATTATTTTGTAACTAGTACACGATAATTTTTATTAGCCTTTACTAAATACATGGGAACACAGATTTGACAGATAAAACGGATTTTTATAGTATTATTAAGAGTAAAATTTTGTACTTGATAGCGTCTAAAAAATCTGTGTCTGTCTGTAAAATCCGTAAAAATCTGTGTTCTAAAAGGCAAATCTAAATGTTTTCACAGTGATTAATCAGTTACTTTGCGTTGTATAATATTACAATAGTATTCAACTTTTGAAAGGTGAAAGATTTATTATAGAAAATAGTTACTAATAAAAATATGAATACACCGAGAATAGCTTGTAAAGTGTGTGGTTGCGAAGAGTTTATCAGTCGCCTTAACCGTTATGATGTTTATGAACATCAAGAAGGTAAATTAGTTTTTGTGCAATCGGAGTTAGTTAATGAACCATTAGAACTTTTCTGTCGTGCTTGTTCAAATCCATTAGAATTTAATACAGATGCTATGCAATTTTAGCTTACAAAGTAATACATACCTTTTATTAGTCATCTAATAGATTTTATTATGTAATAAGTATTTGATTATCAGTACATTAAATACAAAGACTAAACTCCAATGTTATTAAGCCAAGAAAATATTTTTTAGTGCCATAGGCACGAAATATTTATAGTAACGCCATTTTCTCCTCCCTCTAAGTGCCATAGGCACAATATATTTCGTGCCTACGGCACTTAGAAGGAGCAGGAACTTACTTTTACTATAAATATTGTAGCCGCAATGGAATTGTCCTACAGATTTAAAATAAAAAACAATATATTGATTATCAAATAATTACAAATATTACAGTTTAGCTGAATAGCATTGAACTAAAGTCTATGTTACAAACCTTGATAATAACCTCTAAGTTACATCATCTAAAACCCATGAAAAAACTAATTGTACCCTACTTATTCCTAAGCATTTTGTTGTGTTGCCAAAATGGTTTTGCCCAAGACCAACACAAAATTAAAATTGCTAAACTGAAATACAACGGTGGCGGAGATTGGTACGCCAATAAAACGGCACTGCCCAACCTTATTGCCTTCTGTAACAAGCAGTTGCAAACTAATATAGCTACCGAAGAAGATGTAGTAGAAGTAGGTAGCCCCGAACTGTTCAGCTACCCGTTTGTGTACTTGACAGGGCATGGCAACGTGGTTTTTTCTGATGCAGAAGCCCAAAACCTACGGAATTATCTGTTGGCTGGAGGTTTTTTACACATAGACGACAACTATGGTTTGGATAAATTCATTCGGTTAGAAATGAAAAAGGTATTTCCAGAATTAGATTTTGTGGAACTACCGTACAACCACCCCATTTACCAACAAAAATTCAAGTTCTCTAACGGACTGCCCAAAATCCACGAACATGACGGCAAACCCGCACAAGGTTTCGGGCTGTTTTACAAAGGTCGTTTGGTGTGTTTTTATTCCTATGAATGTGATTTGGGCAATGGTTGGGAAGACCAAATTATTTACAACGACCCCGAAGAAGTCCGCCAAAAAGCCCTACAAATGGGAGCAAATTTGTTGATGTATGCGTTTACGGCAGTGAAATAAGCAAGTTTTTATCATTTAATATTTTGTAAAAATTATGTATGCTAAATTATTTTTTGTAATTATCTTATTCATCTGTACCAAAAACTTCTCTTGTATAGGACAAAATGTTGTAACAGATAGTATTGCTCCACCCAAATTATTTATTAACTGTACAAGTGCTAAATGTTATGAAGATTATCTTAAAACGGAACTTTCATTCTTCGACTTTGTACGAGATAGGTTTGAGGCAGATGTGCAGTTATTGTTGATTGACCAAGAAAATGGGGCTGGTGGTCGGCTTTATACAATTACGTTTTTAGGACAAAACCAATTTAAAAATCAAAACGACACCTTACAATTTGCTACAAAACAAGCAGATACAGAAGATATGATACGGACTTTACTTTTAGAACGTATCAAACAAGGTTTAGTACAATATGTGATACAAACCGCACTCAAAACAAAAATTAGTGTAGATTTCCCGCAACGCAGTGCCACCGCAGCTATGGTGCAACACGACAAGTGGAATTATTGGGTTTTTAACACAAGCCTCGATACATGGTTAAATGGTGAAACGAATAGGCAATTTATTTGGCTTGCTGGTACTTTTTCTGCCAACAGAGTTACACCCAAATCAAAGTTAATGACTAATTTTAGTCATGGCAAAAACTTTAGTAGTTACACCATAGATGACAAAAATTTTGAGGCTACGACTTCTTATACCAATATCAATGTGCTATATGTAAAGACTATTACTGAAAAATGGTCTGTAGGAGGTTTTTATAGAGGTTTTCACTCCGTTTTTAGGAATATAGACTGGGCAAATCAGTTAGCCCCTGCCATAGAGTATAATGTGTTTCCGACCTCACAAAATACCCGTAGGCAGTTTCGGTGGATTTATCAAATTGGGGGCTTACAACAGCTATATTTAGAAGAAACTGTTTTTGATAAAAAACAAGAAATTTTGCCCTATCATCAACTCACAAGTGTATTGGCATTTACACAACCTTGGGGTACATTACAAACTACACTCAACGCCTCACAATTCTTACATGATGCCTCAAAATATCGTGTGGGTTTAAATGTAAACCTGTCTTGGCGAGTAATAGAAGGTTTGCAGGTAAGTGTAGATGGTAATTTTACGTTTATTAAAGACCAAATTTCTTTGGCAAAATCTGCCATAGACCCTAACTCTGTTTTATTAGATGCCCGACAACTGCCTACTAACATGAGTTATTACTCTGGTCTGAATATTTCTTATACTTTTGGTTCTATCAATAATTCTGTTGTTAATCCTCGTTTCAATGGAACAGATTTTTAGGTAGTGGAAAAATGTATGATACTTAAATAATTGATTAAGAATAACTTATAGTACACAGATAATGCCCACAATGGAATTGATATTTGGCGGATAATCACGGATAAACTAAAAAATTAGTGAATATTTGTATAATCTTAATTCCATTGTAAGTGTTATCTATTTTTAATTAAATATATGATTATCAATAAATTAGATAATCATATATTTTTACCACTACCCAAAAACCTTAACTTTTATGTTTCATTTGCTTCTTTCTCGTAACTTTTCATTTTATTTATTATTCTTTGTCATGTCTTGCCAAACCCTCCCCAAACAACCTACAGACTCACAACGTGGTACTTTAGCTGATAACGGTATGGTATCTTCTGCACACCCTCTTGCCTCCAACGTGGGCGTACAAATTTTACAAGCAGGAGGCAATGCCACAGATGCTGCCGTTGCTACCTTCTTTGCTTTGGCGGTGGTGTACCCACGTGCAGGCAACATAGGCGGAGGCGGTTTTGCGGTGTGTCGTTGGGCAGATGGTAGCACGAATACCTTAGATTTCAGAGAAACAGCCCCCAATGCAGCCCACAGAGATATGTATTTGGACGAAAACGGCGAGGTCATTCCACGAGCAAGTCTTGATGGTTACTTGGCGGTGGGTGTGCCTGCGGCGGTAGAGGGTATGTGGGAACTGCACAAAAAAAACGGAAAACTGTCTTGGCAAGCCGTCTTAGCTCCTGCCATAGAGTTAGCCCAAAATGGTTTTGAACTTACGGCTGCCGAAGCAGAGTATTTGAACAAATACAGAGAAGATTTTATTAAACAAAACAAAACTTTGCCTGCACATATCGTTAAGGCAACGATATGGCAGACAGGCGAAAAAATTTACCATAAAGATTTAGCCAAAACTCTCCAACGTATCAGCGAAAAAGGACGTGATGAGTTCTATAAAGGCGAAACAGCACAACTTTTATTAGCAGAAATAAAAGCTGGTGGTGGTATTATTACGGCAGAAGATTTGGCAAAGTATCATGCTATTTGGCGAAAACCCGTTATTGGCAACTACAAGAACTACAAAGTAATCACAATGCCACCGCCTTCGAGTGGCGGAATTGCTCTGTTGCAGCTCTTACACGCCACCGAAAAGTACCCTATTCGGAAGTGGGGACACAATACGGCACGTACCATGCACGCCATGATTGAGATAGAAAGACGAGTGTATGCAGACAGAGCTACGCATTTGGGCGACCCAGATTTTTACAATGTGCCACAAGAAATGTTGTTGAACAAAAATTATCTGAAAAAACGCATGGCAGATATTTTGCCCCATGAAAAAACACCTTCGGAAAAAATAAAAGAGGGCAAAGTAGAGAGGATAGAAAGTGTAGAAACTACGCACCTGTCTGTAGTGGACAAAGACCGAAACGCCATTGCCATTACTACCACGCTTAACGGCAATTATGGCAGTAAAGTCATGGTAAACGGGGCTGGTTTTTTCTTGAACAACGAAATGGACGACTTCAGTATCAAAGTAGGACACCCTAATCAGTTTGGTTTGGTGGGTGGAGAAGCCAACGCCATTATGCCCAACAAACGTATGCTAAGTTCTATGACCCCTACGATTTTGGAGCAAAACGGCAAATTATTAATGGTGGTAGGTACTCCCGGAGGTTCTACGATTATCACGTCTAACTACCAAACTATTTTGAATGTGCTGGAACACCAAATGACCATGCAAGAGGCGGTAGATGCGAAGAAGTTTCACCACCAATGGCTACCCGACGAGGTGCTGTTAGAAGAAAATGGGTTTGATGACAAAGTAAAAGCCGAATTACAGCAATTAGGGCATCGATTAGAGCCTATCCCTGCACTGGGGCGTATGGACTGTATTTTGGTGCTACCCAACGGTAAATTAGAGGGTGGAGCAGATAAACGTGGGGACAATATGGCGGTGGGGTATTAAAGTTTTTTGGATACACCCCTTTGTGTGGAGAGTTAGCCTTCTGCCGTCCTCTCCGCACAATGCAGACTAAGAACAACAATGTACCAATAAAGCCAACAACAACCAATTACTATATTTTTTCATGGGCTAAAACCTAAAAATGAATGACAAAGCTATGAATGAAAATCAAAAAGAAAAGTTAGTCAGCTTACTGTTTTTGCCACAGAGGATTTACAAGTAAATTATTGTAAATCACACTTAAAAAAGCTAAATTGAATAGAGTACATCAAACCATGATTTTTTATGCAACGCATGATTCATTTTTGTATATTTTTTTTCTTGGCAATTCCTCTTTTTGCTCAAAAAAATAAAAGCCACGCACTACACTTTTTCATTACTAAAATAGAAGGACAACGCAATGATTCGGTGTACCTCAATATTCCCTACGGTTGGTATGCAGGCATCAATATTGGGCAGCAAGGCACTATTTTGGCGAGGTATAACAGCGAAAAACCCGACAGAAACAGCACTTTAGCCCACTGCCGAGTAGAAAGTAGGAATGATGTTTCTACTTGGTTATATGCCAAAGAAAAAGATGCGAATACACCTGTGGAAATTGGAGATTTAGTAGCTTTATCCGTAGAATTGCCTGATAAACAACGCAGTATATTTTTTGAGTTGGCTGCACTTAGTATTTTTTTAAAGGATAACTATGAGTTTAAAGATTTCTATGACATAGAAACGACCCTTGATTTAAACAATAATTTTACGAACAAACCAACGGCAGAGTACAAAAGTCATGAGGATTATCAAAACAAATTATTGGCTAAACTACTGAAAGACATTCATCAAGTTTCGGCAGATATGCGAAGCCAAATGGAAACCCCAATAGTGGACAAAGGGAAATTTAAGGGGCAAAATCTTTTTGATTTGATGGACAAAGCTACTACCACCGATTTGATGAGTTTTTTGCGGTTTGTGCGTGCTTATCCGTACAAATACATGGGCAATAGTTGGCGAATTTCAGAAACTTTTGCGACTTGGTTGTTCAATAGTTCGCCATTGGCTACGGAAGAAGTGCTGGAGGCTTTTTTGAAGGCGAAAGGTACGCAGGCTTTTGAGGCTACGCTCAAAAAGTATGAAACGGATTTGGACGATGATTTTTTTGATAAATTGATTAGTTTAACAGAAACGGCTATTAAAAATGAAAATTGGGCAAATGCTCAACAAACTCTTAATTTGGGGTTAAATATAGCCACTGCCTTGAAAATCAATGATGTAGTAGGGCAGTTTTATGCCAAAAATGCCGAACTCAAAGCAGCACAAGGACAACGCACCGAAGAATTAGCCTTGTACCAAAAAGCCAAAACTGCCTACCAACAAAGTGGTTCGGAGGGTGCGTATTTGGTATTTTTGAATGACTTTGCGGATAAGCTCAATGACTATGACCTCTACGCAGAAACGCAAGTTGTAGCCGAAGAAGGGCTGCAATTAGTAGAAAAATTATTGTTGAATGTTACAGAAAAAACCAAAACACAACAAGTTTTAAAAGGCGTTAAAGGCTTGTTATTCAGGCATTTAGGACTTTCGTACCTGTACCGCAGCAACTACGAAACCGCCAAAACACAACTACACCAATCTCTACAAGTTTTTGAGGGCTTGGACAGCACCAATACCAGCAACGCCTCACGCAAAGCCACAACATTGTATTATTTGGGCTATACGTATTACCGTAATGCTTTGTATCAACAATCTGCGGAATACTACCACAAAGCAGCAAATGTGTATCATAGTTTAGAATATACGGCAAATGTAGCTCAGTGTTCAACTCTTGAAGGGCAGTCGTTAGGAGAGTTGGGTAAATTTGCAGAGGCAGAAGAACTTATTAAATTAGCTATATTATTAGCAGATAGAGAGGCAAAAAGCCCTTCACAAGTTGCCTTTGGGTTTAACAAATTAGCAACTTTATACAAAAAAAATGGTTTCCCAGCAAAAGCAATCAAAGCCTACGAATTTGCAGCAAAAACTTATACCACTGAAAATAAAATTGGCAGAGTTGGCAACGACCTATAACGATATTGCGAAGTTGTACCAAGACTTGAAAGACTATCAAAAAGCCATTGAATTTTTGGAGAAAACCCTGCAAATTCGTTTGCAGTTGAACAAGCAAACGGACATTGCAGAAAGTTACAAGAACTTGGCAAGCATTTATTATGACCTCAAAAACTACGCACAAGCCAAGATTTATTACCAAAAAAACTATGATTTGTGCCATAAAATAGGCGATAAATCTGAACAAGTGTATGCTTTAGCCAATTTGGGCAATATTGCGTATTTCAATGATAATGATTTTGTGAAGGCAGAAAATTCATTTCTGCAAGCCATTACCTTAGCTCAACAAATCAATGACAATAGTATTTTGGCGTGGTGTTACCGCCGAATTTCGGAGTTATACTTACAAACGGGCAGAGCCGAAAAAGCCAATTTGTACGGCACAAAGGCAATAGAAACCGCCAACAAATTAGAGGACAAAACAGAACAAATGAGTGCCTTGCTGCATTTGGCGTATTTGAGTACGTCTAAGGGCAATTTTACAGCTACCCAAAACTATTACAAAGAGGTGCTAACAATAGCAGAACAACAACAAAACACTATTTTTCAGGCTTCGGCACATGGTGGTTTGGCTTGGTTAAATTTGGTAAGAGGCGAATTTGAAAATGCACAAAAAGAATTTGATGTTACAGTTGATTTGTATAAAGCCAATAAAAATGACTGGGGCATTGCGAATACGTATTTAGATTTGGCAAACCTCAAAACAAGTCAAGGCGACTATGAACAGTCTAAGGCGTACATTCACAAAGCCGATAGTTTATACACTACCCTTAACTCTACCTACCAGTTGGCAAATGTGGCATTGGTCTTGGGAAGGTTACAATATTTTGAGGGAAAAGACTCAATGGCGTTGGTAGCTTTTGAGAAAAGTACAAAAATATTGAAACAGCTAAAAATAGAAGATGAAAATTTGTGCGTGGCTATTTTGAATGCTGCCGAATGTCAGTTGAACCTAAAAAAATATGCCTTAGCCGATAAAAATATGCAAGAAGGCTTGGCAATAGCCCAAAAAATGGGCATTGTGCGTATGCAAGCAAGTGCGAATACGTTAAAAGGTAAAATTTTATTGGCACAAAAAAAATACGAAGAAGCTAAAAAGTATTTTCAGTTGTCCTTAGCTGTGTGCAAAAAATTGAACATGAAAGCCAGCATAGCCCAACAAACGGCGTATTTAGGAGAGGCTTTTATGCAAAACAAAGAACCCGAAAAAGCTGCGGAGTTTTTGGCACAAGCTATTGAGCAACAAAAGCAGTTAGGCGTGTTCTATGACCTTTGGGAAAGTCTGTATTGGCAGGGAGTTTATTATAGACAAAAAGGAGATACTGAAAAAACTAAAATTGTACTGAAAGAAGCCGTAGAGATTATAGAAAAGTTGCGAAACAAAGTTACAGGTGGCGAAGAAGCCCGAAAACTGTTTGGCAATTCGGAAAAGAAAAGTCGTGTATATGAGGCATTGGTGGCGGTGCTATTGGAAAGGGGCGAAGTAGAAGAAGCCTTTGACTATGTGCAGCGAAATAATGCAGATGATTTGAAGAAAAAATATAAAGATTTGAATGTACGTTTCAGGGGAGAAAAGAAAGAGGCAATAGAAAAGGAACGGAGTTTGAAGGCAAAAATTGAAAATATAGAGGAGCAAATAGCCAAAGAACAGCAAAGTAGCACGACACAAAACCAAGAAAAAATAGCAGCTTTTCAGCAGATTAAGACCATTGCAGAAACGGAGTATAACAACTTTGTGAACTTTAAAATCAACAAAATGAAGGACTTACAACAGTATTTTACGACTACGGTAAGACCTATTGAGTTGAGAAAAAGTAAGGAGTTGATACCCGATGACATGGCGTTGGTGTCGTATTTGACAGGTACAGAAAAATTGTATATTTTCGTTACGACCAAAGAATTTGCTATAGGCAAAGAGGTGAATGTAAGTGCAGAAGAATTGAAGAAATTGGTGAATACACTGAACAACCAGATTATTTACAAGGCGGGCAAAGTGAAACCTTTGAGTTTAGAAAACAGTGATGCCAAAAGAGTAGCACCGCCCACAACTGCCCCCAAACAAACAGATGCCTTTCTGAAAACCTGCGAACAGTTGTATTTGCACCTGATAGCCCCTATTCATGCGGAGATTAGCAGCAAAAAGAAATTGGCGATAATGCCTGCGGGAAGGCTGTATTATTTGCCGTTTCAGGTTATTGGCAAGACGTTGGGTAATGGAGAATTTAGTCCTTTGATAGAACAACATACGATTTTTTATGCCAATTCTTTGGAAATGCTACACCGCCCAGACAGAACAGACGTGAAAAATATGCACATTTTGGCGTTTGGCAACCCAGACGGTTCTTTGCCTGCGGCGGAAAACGAAGTGCAGCAGATTAAGGGCATTTTCCCGAACACAACCACGTATTTCCGCAAAGAGGCTACGGAAGATAAAGCCAAAGACGACCACGAAAATTTTAATGTCATGCACTTTGCTACACATGGCAACCTTGATTATCAGGATTTTAGCCAGTCGTATTTGACAATGGCAGAAAACCCCAGCAAAAACGAAGACGGACAACTGACCTTAGAGGAATTGCTGTCGTTGGATTTGATGAAACATTTTAATTTGGTGGTGCTGTCTGCGTGCAAAACGGCTGTAGCCGACAAAGATACGGAAAGTAGCCCTGTAAGCCCTGCGAGTAGCTTTTTGCAACAAGGTGTACGGGCTGTAGTGGCGAGTTTGTGGGCGGTAAATGACGTTTCTACGTCTTATTTCAGCACTACGTTTTATGAAAACCTGAAAAACAACATGGAATTAGCCGAAGCCCTGCGACAAGCCCAAGTGCGGACTTCGCAACAAAAGGGTTATGCTCACCCGTTTTTTTGGAGTCCGTTTATTTTGTTGGGGGATTGGAAGTAAAAAACAATGTTTTTTTTCTTTTGAAAGGTTTTGTTTGTACTGTTAATAACTATCAAATAATTTGCTTTTTTAAAAGTAGCATTTATATTTGTGAATATTTCACAAATATAAATGCTACTTTTATGTTTATTCAGTTTAGCGTTGCTAATTTCCGTTCCTTCAAAACTATGCAAACTTTAAGTATGCAAGCTGCTACTATTCGTTCAAAACAGCCTCAACTTGATGAAAACAGTGTTTTTGAAGTATCGCCTAAACTTCAACTTTTAACTACGAAAGCTATTTATGGAGCTAATGCAAGTGGAAAAAGCAATATCATAAAGGCATTGTTAGCTTTTATGTGGTCTATTAAACAGTCTGTAAGTATGCAAGATATTTTAAATCAATTAATTAAAAAATATGAATTAAGTACAGAAAATGATAATGAACCTACTTTTTTTCAATTAATTTTTACAGTAAAAAATAAAGAAAATAAGGATATTGTATATCGTTATGGTTTTGAAGTCAAAGACAATGAAATCTTTACTGAATGGTTATTTGGCACACCCAAAAGGGTAGAAGTACCTTATTTTGTGCGTGAAGGCATGACAGTAACAGTGAATGAAAGGGTTTTTAAAGGGGCTAAAAAATTTGAAAATCTTAGTAAAAAAGGAGATAATGAAATTTTCAGAAATAACTCTTTATTTTTAAGTGCTACTGCTGCTATGGGAGTAACTGAAGCAAAAAATATTATAGATGTCATTGATAATCTTAGTATTCTTTCTGGTTTAGAAGACCACCAATTAAGACAATTTATTAGTCAAAAATTTAAGGAAAGCAATGTGAGTACACAAAAAGAGATTTTACAATTTTTAAAATCTGCGGATTTGTGCATGGAAGCTATTTTTGTAAAAGACAATAACCAAGATGATTTTTTCAAAAACTTACCTAATGAGTTGAAAGAATTAGCCAAAAAAGGAGAAATTAAACCAACTCCTTTTTTTTATTCTACACGCAGTAAGTATAATAGTGAAAATGAAAAAGTTGGAGAAGTTACCCAAAATATTGATGAGTGGGAGTCTGAAGGTACAAAAAAAATGCTTGATTTAAGTCTTTTATTACTTAGGACATTGGAGGAAGGACGAACTTTATTTATCGATGAGTTTGATGCACGTCTGCATCCTTTATTGACTAAAAAAATTGTGAGTTTGTTCAATTCAAAACTTACTAATCCTCATCATGCCCAACTTATTTTTGTAACGCATGATACAAGTCTGATGAAACCAAGTTTTTTAAGGCGTGACCAAATCTGTTTTGTAGAAAAAGATAAATTTGGTAGTTCTACACTCAAAACTTTAGTTGAATTTAAAGGCACTCGCAATGATGATTCTTATGAAAAAGAATATTTGAGAGGGGCTTATGGTGCTGTACCTTTTTTGAATAATTTTGAGAATGGATTTTTAAAATAGCCTTGCATGACCTACATCAAACCAACAGATAAAAATAAAGCATGGGCAAAAGTAATTCTTAAAAAGAAGCCCTATAAAAATAATACTATTGAGAAGGCTAAATCTTTTTTAATTGTTTGCGAAGGAGAAACGGAAGAGTATTATTTTAAATCTTTCCCTATTGTAACAGCAACAATAAAGGCGGTGGGGATAGGTATGTCTAATTTAGAATTAGTTGAATATGCAGAAAATTTAAGTAACTTAGACGAGTACAAAGATTATGAAATTTGGTGTGTATTTGATTTTGATACAAACCCCAACATAGAAAACCAAAAACAAGATTACAATTTTGCTATTGAATATGCTGTAAAACAAGGTTTTAAAGTGGCTTATTCAAATGATGCTTTTGAACTTTGGTATGTTTTACACTACAAAGACATTGTAAGTGGTGAACTGCATCGTGATGTTTATTTTGATTTTTTGGGCGAAAAATGGGATATAAATTACCGTAAAAATGGAAAAACTATTGAGTTTGCAAAGAAAGTATATGAAAAATTAGAAAATGATACAGAAGCAAGTCAATCAGAAGCTATAAAAAGGGCTAAAAGATTATTTGAAAGTCAAAAAAATAAGCCTTATTCAGAACAAAACCCTTGTACTACGATTTTTGAGTTGATAGAAGAATTAAATAAATACCTTAAAAAATAATTTTAAAAATTTTCAAAAAATTATTTAGCTATTAGCTTGTAAGCCTTTTCAGATGAAAAAAATATATGAAAGCCACTACATCAAACAACTGTTTGATGACATGAGTAGTACCTACGAGCTAATGAACTACATTACCTCCTTCGGTTTTTCGGAGTTGTGGCGGTGGCAGTGTATCCAAAGGCTGCGTTTGTCCACGCCGTCTGTAGTAGCAGACTTAATGACAGGCATGGGCGAAAGTTGGCATCATTTATTGCCCAAAATAGGCAAAAATGGACATCTTATTGCCTTAGATTTTTCGGAAGGAATGTTGCGGTATGCCCATAAAAGAAAGCAAAAAAAGCCGTATGCTGCCCACCAAATTACGATAAAAAACGAAGATTTATTTGCCAATTCTATTCCAGATAGCAGTCTTGATGCAGTTGTTTCTACTTATGGGCTGAAAACTTTTAATGAAGAACAAATCAAAAAATTAGCTGTGGAACTGAAAAGAATTTTGAAAAATGGTGGTCAGTTTTCGTTGGTAGAGGTATCTACTCCGCCTTTTTTCTTGTTGCGGGTTGTGTATCTCTTTTATTTACGGTACATTATACCACTATTAGGCAAATTATTTTTGGGTAATCCCTCTACTTACCGTATGCTGGGGCTTTACACCATAGCTTTTGGTAATTGCAATGCAGTGCATCAATATTTCGAGGCAATGGGCTTGCCTTGCCAAACGTATAGTTTGTTTTTTGGCTGTGCTACGGGTGTTTATGGAGTGGTAGAAAAGGAATAGTTTGTTTTATAGAAGACTCAATAGTTTTTACCTATTTGTATATTTGTATCGTATTTCTATACAATATTTTCAACTAATTATATCATGCTCCAACTACGTTGTTACCTATTCATTAGCGTATTTTTTTTCGCTATCTCCAGTATTTTTGCCCAAACCTCAAACAATTTTACTGAAGAAAACCTTAAAATTCCGCAAGCAGTTGGCGAATTAGCAGGTACTTTGGTACTCCCTAACAACGTACAAAAACCTAGTGTTGTGTTATTAATTGCAGGTTCGGGGGCTACAGACCGCAACGGCAACAACACTTTTGCAAAAAATAACAGTCTAAAAATGTTGGCAGAAGCATTAGCCCAACAAGGCTTTGCGTCTTTGCGGTACGATAAAAGAGGCGTTGGCGAAAGTGCCAAAGCTATGACACAAGAGGAAGATTTGCGTTTTGATGACTATGTAAATGATGCCGAACAATGGATTTTACTATTACAAAAAGACAAAAGAATAGGCAAAATAGTAGTTTTGGGGCATTCAGAAGGGGCATTGATAGGCACGTTGGCAGCACAAAAAGCCAAAATTAACGGCTACATTTCTTTGGCAGGGGCAGGCAGACCTATTACCGAAGTAATTACGGAACAGTTGGCTAAACAACCCGAACAAATACGGAAAGAAAGTAAACAAATCATGGATAGTTTGTTGATGGGACACACTGTAAAAAACATACCTTTGTACCTCGTAGCTTTGTACCGTCCTTCGGTGCAGCCCTATCTAATTTCGTGGTTTCGGTACAGCCCAGCCACAGAAATAGCCAAATTGCAATGTCCTCTCTTGATTATACAAGGCACAAAAGACCTACAAGTTATGCTGCAAGATGCCGAAAACTTACACAAAGCTGCCCCCAAAGCTACCTACACCACCATAGACAACATGAACCACGTATTAAAGGACATTGGCGAAGATGCTAACGAAAATATGGCGAGTTATGCCCAACCAGATAGGGCTTTGCACGTTAATTTAGTACCGATTATCGTACAATTTTTGAAGAAATTATGACATCAGCCAATAACATTTTGCTCTTTGACGGTGTTTGTAACTTGTGTAATGGAGCTATTAATTTTATCATAGACATAGACAAAAAAGGGGTAATTCAATTTGCGTCTTTGCAGTCGGCTTTTGGGCAAGAACTCCTACAAACACACGAACTACCTACACAAACTTTTAATTCATTGGTTTTTGTGCATAAAGGCAAAGCCTACCAA